>CAYNXQ010000053.1:0-6417 GCA_964401185.1 uncultured Gammaproteobacteria bacterium
GCTTTGCTATGCTACAGCAGTATTTTTGATCCTGACTTATGAACAAGGATAACAAGCAAAATATCTGGGTTTTGGGTACGATTGCCGTGGTGGTTCTTGGCTTCGCTTTTCTTATCTATTATCAAAATCATCGCTCTGGGGATTACGATCAATTGGCGCAATGCTTGACCGATAAAGGAGCAAAATTTTATGGCGCTTTCTGGTGTCCGCACTGCCAGCGAGAAAAAGCCATGTTTGGCAATTCGGCGCGACTACTGCCCTATGTGGAATGTTCCACTGCCGATGGCCAGGGGCAATTGCCAGTGTGCAACGAGAAAAATATTGATGGATATCCAACCTGGATTTTTGCCGATGGCTCGCGCATGAGCGGCGAAATTGCGCCCAAAGATCTGGCCGCGAAAGCAGGATGTACTCTCCCAGGGCAGACTGTGACGCCAACTTCCTCTTTTTCTAAATCTTAATTTATGTCTATGGTCCATACCGTTATCACCATATTGTCGCTCGCGACAATTGCGGGGCAAGTATTGTTTGTGGCGCTTCTGACGTATCTCTTGTGGCCCAAGAGTGTTCCTGCGTTTATTGTCCGTTTAGGGGAATGGGCAACGGCGCACGCTACAGAATGTGGATTTGTCATGGCATTGATCGGTACCTGCGGCAGCCTTTTCTTCTCAAATATTGCTGGCTATACACCATGCACCCTGTGCTGGTTCGAGCGAATCTTCTATTACCCCCAGACGATTCTGTTCGCGGTGGCGCAGTGGTGGAAAGCGCGCGATATCGAGCGCTATAGTTTGCCGCTATCATGGACGGGTGGAGTGATTGCGCTCTATCATCTCTATATTCAGTATGGCGGCGAGTCGCCATTGCCGTGTTCAGCCGTCGGGCAGTCTATTTCCTGTAGCAAGATTTTTGTCCGGAATTTTGGCTATATCACGATTCCCATGATGGCACTCACTGGATTTGCCCTGATGATTGTCCTTATGTATTTGGCGAAGAAAAAATCAGCGTAAGCTATGTTCTATCGTGTGTTGATCATCATTTCGGTTATCCTGCTCATCTTGCATTTCTCCTTTCTTTCGTTTGGTACCTACCGTACGATCATTACACGCATGAATCCGAAGCAACAGGTATTTCTTGGTGGTGAAATTCCTACTATGCTTCCAGATGGTTTCTATCGCGGTTCGGCCGATGGGTATCAAGGCTCTTGGCAAGGAAAAAAGTTTGTCGCTGGCGAACATCGTGGGGTAAATGTCTTTCTCGAGGATGGAGTGTCGGTAGAGAAGTATCCATTTGCGCTCTATGTTGGCGTTGGTGTCGCCGACAAGGATCTGCCAGTTGTGGCGATCGATTACAATATCAAGGGCAATCCCTGGTGGATCCGCCCGGTGCTCGATGAGATTGTAGAAGTCTCTCCTGGAAAGTTTTTAGGCAAATTGGAATTTCGCGCCGTGCCCTGGTTTCCTTTTTCTCTTGGATTTTTTTCACTCGAGAAATAAGGGGTATAAAAAATGGTGTTTGCATTTTGAAAATATGGTGCCTGCACCGCCAAGGCGGTGTGGACAAGTCTCGCCAAAAGCGGGACTTTTTGTTTGACGTTATGTACGTGCGTTGTTAGAGTACAGAGGAACACAGAATTTTCTGTGGCTCTTTACAACTTACCGCCGTATGATCGGCACGAGGAAGCAACTATGGCAATCCAGAAGTGGCCGTACGACCTGAAACGCGTGAAGAAGATTTTTCAGACGACCAAGGGGCCAAAAGCCTACGAAAAAATTCGTAAATATCTCGAGGAGGAAGTTCTGCCTCTCAAGAAAAATTTGTCGGTTGCAAAACAGCAAGAAAGAAAAGAAAAGCTTCACATGGCGTTTGAAGCTGCAGTACAAAATGCCCGCGGTCGCAGCTGGATTCAGCCGCACCACAATGCCAAGCGTCGGGAATCGATGTGGTCGGAAAAGAAAAAGCGTCTTTTTGCAGAACTCTTCGAAGGTGGTGCAAGCGTTGAAGAGTTTGCTCTGCATCTGGCTTTCAAGGGCGATTTGCCCAAAGACAAAGACGCTCGCGACTGGGTGCACAACGTCGCCAGCAGCTTGGACTGCGATCGACAGAAGCGAAAAGAGGCGATCGCCAAACAAGGAGAAGAGGCCAAAATGATTCTCAAACCGGATGAACAGGAAGCCCTGACCAAATTGGTCACAAACAAGCGAATCGTGACTGCGGCAAATCTGACTGAAGCGCTGAAGCGTTCGCTCAAAGAGACGCAGCAGCTTCTTTGCCGCCTTGTGCAAAATGGCGTCCTGTGCGTCTGTCGCAACGAGGCAAAGGAAAAAATCTACTTTGCCACCATTGCTGGAGTGTACACCGATAAAGAGGTATTCACACTCCTTCCGGCTCGCGTGCGTGGCCGCCTCGATCGAGAGATCCTGAAACGAGTGGCCGAGGAAGAACAAGGTCATCGCAGTCGAACTGCTTTCCGCACCTTTGGCAAGCGTCTGGGTTTGGCTGACCAGCTGACCGATCAGTATCTGAGTTATCTGGTCACGCAACAGGCGATTGTTCTTCGTGGGCAGGCTTTTGCTCGACAGAAGGCCTTGAATGTCCGCGATTTCAGTCCGGAAACATTTGCTCGCATTGTCGCACTGGCCGCGGAAAACCGCGAACGAGCAGAGGAGAACTTGAAGGAACTGGAGGATAAGCGTCCTGATTTCTCCAAGCTTTCACTCGATGCCATGATCCGTTATCAGGAAGAAGACTTGACCAACAAGGTTGCGCCGCCGATGACGTTCGATCGTCCTTTGCGGATAGCGTACATCAACCTGGCGCTGATTGGGCATCAAGCCACGGACTATGGGTATCTTCTGGCCAAGGTGGACGAAATTCGTACCCGTATTCCGGAGAGGAAACCAGATTTGGTGGTTCTTCATGGGCTCTTTAGCGGTCCCTATCTCCATATTCAGGTGAACCGCAAGAAGACGCTGGTCGAGCGGCTCCGCAAGATGAGCGCGCAGATTTCCTGGATGGGCAAGACACTCGAAACTCTGGGCTTGCCTTGGATCTACGTCTTGGGCAGCGCGGAAGATCAACTGATCGTACGCGAGTATGCCATGAAGGCGACTTTCGAGGATTTGCGGTTGGGTGGTCTAGGCTTGTCAGCCGAAGTGATGCAAAACGTCGCTCGGCAGCAAAAGGTCATGACCTTGGCCGAATATGAAAAGAACGAACGACTGGAACAGCATGTCATCTATCCGTATATTTTGCGGACGATGAAGCCGCTCCGCAATGCACAGGAGATGTTGGAACAATTTGGGATCGAAGAGCCAGAACGAAAACTGGTGGCACGGGCAGGCAAGGCCTTGCGGCACAAGCGGCCGCTCGACCCAGATGCGTTGCGCGTGCTCGATATTGTCCGACTGCAGGACACGTCAAACGAGCGGGTCGTGGAATCGCTCCGTCTCAAATATCCTGGCTTGTCTCTCAAAGTCGCGTCATATATCACGCAGTCTGATTCGGCTATCTACAAGGAGCCGCTCAAACATCTGCGGGAATATATTCGCAAGGCGTTTACGTCGGGTGAGCCACTGGAAGATATTCCGGATGTGATGGTGGTGTGCAATGATGGTGTTTTTGGAATGGCCTTTATCCCTCCAGGGCTCTTTGGACCGAGCAAGCGAACCGGCACCTTTGCCATCACCTTGCCTGGTTTGCAAAACGACGAACAGGTAAAAAATCTTGGCGCCTATCATGGTGATGTAAAACAAGATCGTGTGGCCAAGGCAAAAAAGCGCGATCGAATTGTTCGTCCAGGGACGATCGAGCATGAGGGAACAGCGGAACACTTTTACTTGACGGTCGACAATAGCAAGTTTTTGTCGATTCGAAAGAATTGGAAGGGTCCGACAGAGCGTTCCAAGATTGCGATGGTGAACGATGTCCAGATTGGTCTTGACCAGGCCTGGGTGTCGCTCATGATCCATTACATGGACTATGCCCTGTGCCATGAAGGAGCCGATCGCCTCTGGCTCATGGGTGACCTCGTGAACGGTGTCAATTATCTTGGTGCCATGAGCCATAACACCAAGGCCAATTTGCCTGGTATCGGTCAGCAGCTCAAGGCGCTTCAGTATATCCTCAAGGGATTCTGGAATCGGGGGTGTTCGCCAAAACTCCAACAAGTGCGGATTGCCGATGGCAATCATGAGTGGAATAGCCCAGCCAAAACCCACTTTGCAGACATCCGGCATCTCCAGGTAATTCATGATGTGGGCGAGCTTATGCTCCCCGAAGTGGATTGGCGGTATTGCACCAAGATCAAAATTGGGAACCGCGGCGTCTCGGTGTTCAATCCGATGGGCACGGACACCTTCTGTGGTTTGCGATTTGCCTATTCACATCTGTGGTCTGGCAAGCGCATGCAGGGGGCAATCCCAACCGGTGAACAAAAGAGTTGGGCCACGGCCCATGGCGCCCGCGATATCGACTGGATGGTGGCTGGTCACCAGGCGTCGGCCTATATGGAGCAGCTGGGCGACAAGATCCACATGGTGATCCCAGGCTTCGAAGATCCGACTGATTTTACGATCAGCATGCATCAGGCGCAAAACGTCATGGCATCGATCATTCATGTATCGACCGATGTGCATGAACCGCCGCGGATTGAGTTTTTGACACGAGCGTTTTTGGAAAACTACAAGCCCGTGTCGCCGCTCTTGCGCGGAAAGACTGCCGATGATCTGGTGGCCGAGGCGCTGGAACACGCGCACAAGGCAAGCAGTGTTGAGTAGTTTCTAACAAAAAACAAAACCCTCCCGAGATTATCGGGAGGGCCTTTTATTTACTCTGAGCTTTGTGATTCGATGTGACTCACCACGAGTCGAAGAGTTTCTGATTACTTTTTGGCTGTTGGGACGATCGAGACAAAGGTGGATGTCACGCGTTTGCCGTCAAATCGGATGCGTTTCCGCTCGGTAAATTTCACGACCCCTGGGACTGCGGAATACAGGGTGTCGTTGCGTCCCTTGAGGACGTTCTTGCCTGGGAAAATTTTGGTCCCATGCTGTCGAACCAAGACTTGGCCAGCGTTGAGCGTTTCACCGTCGCCAACTTTGACGCCGAGATATTGTGGCTGGGAATCTCGACCCAGTCGGGTGGAACCACCCGCTTTTTTGTGTGCCATACACACGATAGGTACATCTCCCGACTAAGTCGGGAGAACAGCCCGGCCCTGCCTCCTTTGCAGATCCGTCGTTCACCATGTCGAAAAGTAAATGATGTCCCGAAGTATAGCAGGGGAGCGCTTGGTTGTCAAGAGCCTACTTGTGCCGTATACTTGAAAAGCTATGTTTCAGCCGTATCCTCTACATCTCTACCTCAAACATCGGGCAGTCCGAACTGTGCTCATCTTGAGCCTTATCCTCAATGCGCTCACCTGGGTCTGGCTTTTTACCCATGTGCATGTCAAGCAGGATTCTTTTTTTATTCATTACAATATTCTCTTTGGGGTGGATCAGATCGGTTCTTTGGTTGATCTGCTCCTCATCCCAGTGTTTGCACTTGTCATTGCCCTTGTGAACGCGGGCCTTGGCTGGCTGGTTTTCTCCAAAGACAAAATCATGGCTCATCTCCTCAATACGATAGGATTTTTGGTCCAGATATTCACGCTCATGGCGATCGCGCTCTTGATGGCGCTCAATGCCTAGCTTTTCCTCTATGATGGAGAATCGGGCTTCCGCGACACGGCACGAACCGGACTATCTCCTTCTGTTAGGCTTTGTTGCCTTGCTCCTTTTTGGCCTCACCATGCTTATCTCGGCTTCGGCACCGGTGGGTTATAGCAAGTTTGGCGACAGTTATTTTTTCATCAAACGGCAGCTCTTGTTTGGCTTTGTCCCTGGCATCATTGCTTTTTTCTTTTTTGCCAAACTGGATTACCACATTCTCAAGAAGTATCGCTGGCCGATTTTTTTCGTCAGCCTGGCATCACTGGTGTGCGTCTTCATCCCAGGCATCGGTTCGCGCTTGGGTACAGCTGCACATAGCTGGATCGTGCTTGGCCCATTCAGTTTCCAGCCATCGGAATTTGCCAAATTGGCCACGATTATTTTTCTCGCCAGTTTTCTGGCAGACAAAGGGGTGGCGTTGCATGATTTCCAACGTGGATTTGTACCAACCCTTGGGCTGGCATGTTTGCCGCTTGCGTTGATTCTCTTGCAACCAGATGTTGGCACTGCCTCGATTTTTTTTGCGATTATTTTGGGGATGCTCTGGATTGGCGGGGCAGATGCTGTTCATATGATCGCGCTGCTTGCAACCGGTGCGGCTGGTTTTGCAATTATGATTGCAGTAGCGCCGTATCGAGCAGCCCGATTTATGACATTCCTTCATCCCGAACTTGATCCCAAGGGGGTAGGGTACCACATCAAT
>CAYNXQ010000054.1:0-6358 GCA_964401185.1 uncultured Gammaproteobacteria bacterium
GACGACCGAATGGACGGTGCGGGCCACTGCCGCCAGTTCCGCGATGCGGATTGCCGAATCCGGAATTGTCTCGTTCCACATAGCCCTCGGGCTTGGGGAGAAGTTCCTTGATCGAGAGATTCACTCGGCCCAAGTTGTCGATCTCTTTCACTTTCACTTTCACTTTGTCGCCCAATTTGAGCACATCGCTTGGAGCCCCTACGCGCGACCAGGCGATCTCGCTCACATGGACCAAGCCATCTTTGTTGGGCAGGATCTGGACAAAGGCGCCAAAATTTTCCAAACGGACGACGGTGCCCTCGTAGATTTCTCCAGCCGAGACTTCATGTGTCAGCGCTTCGATCATGGCAATCGCTTTCTTCATACCTTCGCCATCACTCGAAGTCACCATCACGCGGCCATCCTGCTCGATATCGATCTGCACGCCAGTATCGGCAATAATTTTGTTGATAATCTTGCCGCCAGGGCCAATGACATCGCGGATTTTTTCCGGATCGATCTTGATCGTCTCGATGCGCGGCGCATAGGGAGACAAGTCTGCTCGTGGATGGGCAATCACGCGGCCCATGGTATCAAGAATTTTTTCTCGGGCATCGCGGGCTTGCTTTAGTGTCTGAGCAACAATTTCCCAAGTCAATCCGTGCGTCTTGGTATCCATCTGAATCACAGTAATACCATCGCGCGTGCCGGCAATTTTGAAATCCATGCCACCTGGACCATCTTCTACATCTTGCAAATCGGTCATCACTTCCCAATTTCCTTTTTCATCAGTTGCCAGACCCATGGCAATACCAGCGACTGGCTTCTTGATTGGCACGCCAGCAGCCATAAGCGACAGGGTGGATCCACAAGTAGACGCCATCGAGCTCGACCCATTGGAACCAAGCACTTCCGAGACCACGCGAATGGCGTATGGAAATGTCTCTTGGCTGGGCAGTACTGGCTCAAGGGCGCGCTCGGCCAATGCGCCATGGCCGATAGCTCGGCGACCGGGACCGCGCAGCGGCCCGGTTTCACCGTAGGTGAATGGCGCATCATTGTAGTGATGCATGTAGCGTTTGGTTCCTTCTTCTTCCATGGTATCGAGCGTCTGCACGTCGCCAGGCGCACCCAAAGTAACAATTGAGAGTACTTGTGTATCGCCGCGCATAAACATGGCCGAGCCATGCACGCGTGGCAAGAGATCTACTTCTACCTGTAGTGTTCGAATATCAGTCAATGACCGACCATCGAGACGTTGTTTCTTGGCAAGAATGCGAGCACTGATGACTTCACTTACATACTCTTTGATATTGTCGAGACCAGCATGCAGAGCTTCTTCGGCAAATCCCAGACCAAGCAGATGTGTGTGAGCGGCGGCTTCGAGCTCAAGAATCATCACATTGCGTTCCTGTCGAGAGATCTTGACTGTGTTGAAAATCATGCTATCGGCCTGTTTGGCGACAAAGGCGCGCGTGGCAGCCTTGACTTGATCGGGGGTGAGCAACACCGATTCATCTGGGGCAGTTTCTTTCACAGCACCAACTTCTTTTTGAATTTTCTTGATCAGATCCACTATTGGCTCTAGTTCTTTGCAGCCCCACTCCATGGCCTTCTCCATATCAGATTCGGTGGCTTCGTGCGCATTGGCCTCGACCATCACCAATCGGTCGGGCGTACCAGCAACTACCACATCGAGATCACTCTCGGTCAATTGCTTGGAGGTCACATTGAGAACAAAAGAATTGTTCACGCGGCCAATACGGGCGGCAGCGATCGGACCATCCCAGCGAATCGGAGAAATGGCGACGGCGCAGCTGGCAGCAATCAAAGCAGTCGTGGCAGCATCATTCTCGCCATCGACCGACAGCGCGGTCACGACCACCTGCACATCATTGCGCACGCGATCATCAAACAGCGGACGGATGGCGCGATCCACCAGGCGGGCAGACAAAATAGCTTCGTCACTTGGCCGGCCTTCACGCTTGATGAAGCGAGAGCCCTTGATCTTGCCGGCGGCGTACAATTTTTCTTCGAAATCCACCATGAGCGGAAAATAATCGATCCCCGATCGCACGTCCGAGCTTTTCACCACCGTTGCCAAAATCACTGTGTCGCCATAGCGCACCGTGCACGAGGCATTGGCTTGAAAAGCAAAATGGCCTGTCTCAATGACAAGCGTCCGGCCGCCCCATTCGAGCGACCACTGTTTCGGCTGAACCATAGCAATATAAATTGTGGAAGATGATCTTGATGCGATAGATCTGATGAACAGACCTAGGTGTCTCAAGACCATGCTCCGATTAATAATCTCTTTTATCGCGGTCGGCGGCGATCTTCGATCAAAAACTTCGCCTTTTCCTGACTCAAATCAATCACATCGTCGGCCTGATCAATCAATTTGCTCGAGGTGGTTTCGCCAAAAGCGGCCACTTCCACCTGTTTGCCCATACTCTGGAGATAATCCACCAGCGGCAGATAATCGCCATCGCCCGAGACAATCACAATCGCATCCAAACTTGGGGCCAGACGAATGGCGTCTACCGCCAGACCTACATCCCAGTCGGCTTTCTTGGCACCCGACACAAAAATCTGCAAATCCTTCTCGCGCGTTTCGATGCCCAGATTGTACAAGGCTTCGAAAAACGGCTGCTCTTCTTTTGACTCCGTGCGGACCACGTAGGCAATCGCGCGGATCAGGCGGCGTCCGGCCACAGCTTCTTTGACAATGTTGCCAAAGTTCACTTTCTTGCCATGCAGATTCTTGGCGCTGTAGTACAAATTCTGCACATCAATAAACACCCCGACCCGCTGATCAGGGTGTTTGAGTGGATTTCGATTATGATTCTTCGATGAGTTCATCTGGCTCTTCGTTAGCCTCTTCGGCTGGTGCGGCGGCAGTACTCTTCATAAGCACCTTGGCCTGCTTGAGTTTGAGTTTCTTCACCAGGCCTTCGTAGGAAGTCTGATTTTCTTTTTTCAAATAGCGGAGCAAGCGGCGGCGTTCTCCGACTTTGCGCAGAAGCCCGCGGCGCGAGGAATGATCCTTCGCGTGTGTTTTCAAATGGTCCACGAGCTCATCGATTTCGGCGCTCAAAATCGCGATCTGGACTTCGGACGACCCGGTGTCGCCCTCGTGCAACTGATACTTTTTGATAATCTTCTGTTTCTTATCACGATCCAACATACATGCCACAATCTTATCGGGCCAATGACGAGCATGCAGTCATGGTCCGGCCTTTCGACTTGGTCGAAAGAAACGAATAACGCTTTTTACTATAGCAAATTGCCAGTTTTCTGTCAAGAAAAAAGAAGGGCGCTTGCGAAGTGATGTATGGCTTCGCAAGCGCCTGGTGAGGAGAGGGAGGGAGGGTTACCTCTACCTCACGGAGATCAACGGCAAGAGCGAGGCTTCTCGAGCTGACGGAGATCCGCAAGCTCGAACCGTTCCGACGTCTCCTCTAGCGGGAAGAGTAGACCTTCGTCGGCCTCGTCTTCGCGGAGCTCACGCTCCAATCGAGTCTCTTCGTTGCAGAGCTCACGCTCCAAAGACTCGAGAGCCTCGAGTTCCTCCTCCAAAATAGGTACGATTTTCATCAGAGTCCTTTCTTGCTTTTTGGCCTAGTTGGGCCAAAAGCGTAGATGCCAGGCACTATGCCTTAGCGATGACACCACTATACACGAAAATTAGCCTTTTGTCAAGACCCGCTTCATCTTGAGTGATGCTCCAGCACACAGCGCAATTGCCAAGGCATCGGCAGCATCGTCTTGGATCGGCTTCTTGGGAGTTTTGAGCAGCACCGAGAGCATGCGCTGGACCTGCCCTTTGTCTGCTCGGCCATAGCCAGTAATCGCCTGTTTTACCTCCAGAGGAGTAAATTCTTCTACCGGCAGCTTGGCCTGAAATAGGGTGAGAAGGATCACCCCACGAGCCTGACCAACCTGCATGGCCGTCTTGGCATTGTTGTAAAAAAAGAGTTCCTCGACCGCAGCCAAATCTGGATTGAAGTCCGCAATAATTTTTTCCAAAGAAGAATGGATCTCGAGCAATCGTTCGCGAAAAGACTTTTTGGCCGACGTCTCGATACACCCATGCACCACGTGGGTCCAATCACCGGATTTCTTTTCTACGACGCCAAAACCCATACGGCCAAATCCAGGATCAATACCCAAAATACGCATGTGTGATCAAAAAATGAATCAAGCTGCATTGGTGTACACGGCCCGAACGTCGTCCATGTCTTCTAGAGCTACGACCAAAGCCGAGAGCTGTGCGCTTTTTTCGGCATCCAATGTAATATGTTCTTTGGCTATCCACTCGATCGCCATATCGGCAGGAGTGATTCCTGCGGTTTTTACTGCTTCTACCACATCTTGAAATGAACCTACGGGCGAAAAAATTTCTATGCCAAAATCGCTTTTCTTGATATCCTCTGCCCCAGCATCGATCACATGCAATTCAAATTCATCTTGATTCTTGATTTCCGATTCATGATCCTTGTCAATGCGCACAACCCCCAAACGGTTGAACTGCCAAGTAACACTCCCCGGCCCAGCAGCCGAACCATTGTGGAGAGAAAACATGTGTCGAATCTCGGGGGCCGTGCGATTTTTGTTGTCGGTAAGCACATCTACGAGCACGCCCACTCCGCCCGGGCCAAATCCTTCGTACAGAATTTCCTCGATCACACTGTCGTCCTTCAAATCACCCGTGCCTTTTTTGATTGCGCGCTCGATATTGTCTTTTGGCAGGTTGACTTCCTTGGCCTTGTCGATCGCCAGACGAAGAGAAAAGTTCATCTCGGGATCTCCCCCGCCGGTGCGCGCCGCAACCGTAATCATGCGTCCGACTTTGGTAAAGGCGCTGGCTTTCATCTTGTCTTGCTTGCCCTTGTGGGCCTGAATATTGTGCCACTTGCTGTGTCCTGACATACGTTCGTTCTAGCTTATAGCTTCACTAGCTGTTTAGCTTGTTAGCTCAATTTTATTTTCTCTACAAACTTAATTTGCTTATTCTGCTTAATCTGCCTAAACTGCTCTATCCGCCCTTACTGTACCAAAGCCCTACAAGATTGACAAGATAGCTGAAATGATATAGAATTAAAACCGTCCGCAATCCCGCGGAGAATCGACCACACTGTTCATTGAAAATCAAAAGGAGAAGGCAATGAAAATTCTAAAGTTTCTGGCGGCATGCATCGCATTCGTGTTGCTGTATGCATTCTTATGCGCCATGATCGGTACGGGTGTGCACAACGGAAACTTCATACCTATTCTCTTCCTAGGTATGGCGGGGATGTACCTTTGGGAAAGATACAAAAATCGAAAAAGTCATGGTATGTTGGCCGCTTTTGTTGCAATCGATACCGCTGCATTCCTCTTGGCGGCACTGAATCATCTCTCTGATCCCACACCCTTTCATCCAACTCTCTATGCGGTGATTATCTGTGGAACCGGCGTCTTTGTCTACCATCTCTACAAGTTCAAACAAGAGAAGAGGCGGCAAAAACAGCCACAAGCCTAAACAGGATCTGTATTCCGACCACCCTCATACTGGTGGTCTTTTCTTTTTCATAGAGAAAAAAATTACCCTTGACAAATATCAGCAATCCGTTCTATAGTATGCTGCGGTCAAAGAAATCGTTCTTTCACACAAGGAGGAAAATCCATGACCGAACAAAAGCAGAAGCCTGACAACCGCCGCAACCGGCGCTACGATCAAATCTATTTCGCGGTGTCATTGGGACTATCGGTCGTATTCTGGGTAAACAAATTGACCGTGGATGCGATCATCATGACACTGTTCTGCCTATCGTACATGGCATCGCTTCTCTTGCATCTAGACCAACATCCCAATACTGGGGTCAACCGTTGGCGGCACATCGTCTTCCGATTGATTTGCCTGGCCGGTTTCGCAACCTTTACAGTAATGGCCTTTGCCGGGGACATGAAGCTATTTCAGATTGTGGGTCTGATTGGCTCGACAGGCGCCTTGGTACCCATCGTGCAGACACTTTGGGTGATCGTGAAAGATTGGTGGGGAGATGGAGGTAATTCCCCAGATGCATACCGCTGAAACAAATCCGCCTACGTCCGACTCGGTCGAGACTACGGCATGACGAAGAAGGAGAAAACATGCGTCGAAACAATGAATACACGCGAAGCGACATCGGCTGGCAAATTCTGGTCTTGATCCGCGGACCGGTGATTGCACTCGGACTGATGACCGCCGGAAAACATCTCAGTGAAAAGGAAATCTTCCTCGCACTGTCGATCGTGCTGGCCTACCGGGCCGCAAAGATGCTCGGCGCGTGCTTCCAGACGAATCCAGCGGAAGCCAAAGTTTGCGGACTGACGCCAATCATCGAATCGTAGCTTG
>CAYNXQ010000055.1:0-6273 GCA_964401185.1 uncultured Gammaproteobacteria bacterium
CGCGCCACCCAGAAAAACAAAATATCATAGCCTGTTTCGAGGACTGAGGTGGGATGATATGTCTTTAAATCGTCTGGCCTGCCCGGCGAAGCTTTAGCGGAGTCGGGCCATCCCAATGTACTAAATGTCCATAAACCAGAAGAGAACCAGGTATCGAGTGTGTCTGGATCTTGTATGACAGCTCCACCGCAATTCGGGCATTCTTTTATTTCTGCAATACTTACTATCGGTTCGCTACAAGAAACTTTTGCCTTTTTACTTTTTACTTTTGAATTTTCACAATACCACACCGGAATCCGATGCCCATACCAAATCTGACGACTAATACACCAGTCGCGCAAGTTATCAATCCAATGAAAGTACGTTTTGGTAAATCGATCGGGAATAATTTCAATCGCCTGATCTTTTACGACTATCTGCATCAATTGTTTCAAGGTCACCGATTGCCCTTTTTTTATTCCAGCGATATTTGAATGCTTCATTTTGAACTCTTTGTTCACATCGATGAACCACTGCTCTTTGATCTGCGGCTCAATTACTCCACCGCCACGATAATTGACTGCCACGCGATGCACATACTTGTCATCAATTTTTTTGATCAGTCCTTTCTCTTGCAATTTTTCTACAATCTTCGGCCGCGCTTCGGCAATCGTCATGCCAGCAAATTCGTGGGCTACCGGCAGCAACTTGCCATCGAAACCAATAATCTGTTCTTTATCCAAATGATGCCGTTCGGCAATATCAAAATCGATCGCATCATGCCAGGGCGTGATCGTCATCACCCCTGTGCCGAATTCACGATCAATCACCGAGTCTTTGATCACCGTTGCGGTAATGGGGCCATTGATCCACTCCACCTGAATTTTTTGCCCATCAGTGTACTTTGCATACCGCTCGTCGTCGGGATGCATGACCACATACTTGTCTCCAAATTTGGTTTCCGGTCGAGCGGTGCCAATCACAAATGGACCGTATTGAATATAATAAAAAGGCACAGTTTCTTCGCGCCATTCTACCTCGTCGTCGGCCACATTGGACTCCATCTTGGGATCCCAATTGACCAACCGATGTCCGCGATAAATCAAACCATCGGCATACATCATCTTGAACATCGTACGCACAGCTTTGCTTCTGGCTTCGTCGAGCGTAAAGGCTTCGCGACTCCAATCAAGGGACGCGCCCATCTTTTTGCACTGATTGACAATCGTGTCGTGCGACTCTTGCGCAAACTTCTCTACCCGCTTCAAAAATGCTTCTCGACCCAATGTTTCTTTGGGCTTTTGTATTCCTTCTTTTATCAGCAAACTTTCAACTTTGGATTCGGTGGCAATGGCAGCATGATCGGTGCCTGGCACCCACAGCGTCTTTTCACCCAGCATGCGATGATAGCGAATCAAGACATCTTGAATTGCCAGCATGGTGGCGTGGCCCATGTGGAGCGTGCCGGTGACATTTGGCGGGGGCAGGACAATTGAAAAAGACTTGGCCGATTTCTTGGTCACCTTTTTCTCTACACAAACATCAGGATTGAACAATCCTGACTCTTGCCAGCGTCGGTACACGTCGTCTTCGTATCGCGCCGGCTCGTAGGCTTTTGGAAGCTCTTTCATGGAGCAAAATTAAAAAGTATAGTCTACGACTATAAACTGACCATTTCCCGCCATGACTGCGAATGCAGGTTGGATCTCGGTATCATTATTGTACTCAAATGAGCGAAAAAAGCAAGAAAACAAAACCCGACAGAGGGTATCTGCCGGGTTTTGTTTTCATACGTTCTTTTTTTGGTTTTCGCTTCACATGAAATTTCTTGAGTACTGGGTTCAATCGTTGTCCGATATACCAAGTGTAGTATGTGGAAAATCGATAATCTTTACCCCGTGAAAACTCTAAAAACAAATACCCTGCCCGCCCAACATCGGAGAGTAGGTCGCGGAGCAATTTGCGACGAGTTGAAGGATGAAGCTCAAATTGATCCAATACATGAACAATCAGCGGCTTGAGATATCTCTTGGTCGCAGTAAATCGAGTATTATCGTTCTTCAAGAGCGCAAGCTCTTGTTTTCTCGTTTTGGCTTTGAGCATAGAAATAGTAGTTTTGGACAAATTGGCAAATAAATCAGCCCTGTTGACAAATTAATGCACATGATATACTATCATTAGTCCTAAGTCCTACCTATATATGAACACAAACAATCAAAAAAATCAAGTGCTCGAACTCTTTTTTCCAGCTATGCGCCTAGTTTGGAATAATATTGATGCACACGAATGGAATAACAAAAACGTTGGACGAGTCTGTTTTGATGCAGAAGATGAAGCAGAAAAACTTTCCCAAATTGATTTTGAAAAATTTAGTATCTCTCCAGGCTGGCAAAAAGCTTTTTGGCAATTTAGAGAAAATCTTAATGATTATCTTCTTGGTGTTGGAAGAGATTCGAAAGAAAAAATCGTGGATGAATTCATGCTTCTTCTCTAGATAAAAAGTGCCCCACCAGATTTTTGATCTGAATGGGGCAAAATTACCTAACTCAACGTTTCGGAGGCTTATTGTTTTTTGTCGGGTAATTCTCGCCATGATAGCCCTCTTGGTGGCGACCACCCTCAGTAGTACGCGACCAGGTATGATCGTGAACACCGCCAGGGTATTGTCGATATCGATCCTGTCTGAATGTCTTTGCACGGAGACCGCTTGGTTCTCCCTTTTTGCGTTGCAGATTGCCAGATTCTATTCCGAAGGCAAAATTGATGAGGCCGACAATGAAGCCCTCATCATTCCGATTTCGCTTTGACATTTTCTACTCCTTCTCTACCATTCAGACAATTGTTACTCCCATACCTCACCATAAGGCACAGGTCATCGTCTGGCTCTTGAAGAGCTTGATACCATACTCCTTATAATCCCAGTTGTCAAGTACTACAGATCGACCTTATCCACACCACCCACCCCCCTACGCAAATGAGCCAATTATCCCCATACCCCCTTGACAAAACACCAAAAATAGGGTATGCTGACGGTACAAAAACATGATCGATTCGAGGCCTTCCAAGGCCTTGATTCTTTCACTCTTTCCAAGGAGGAACAACGATGAACACCAAGACGCTGATCTCGACCCTCTTCGCCCTGGCCATGGTGGCTTGCGGCGGTTCGGAGCAGACGCCGGATCCGAAGGATCCGGGCAACCAAATCGACCCTGGGACGAATCCGAACCCGGTCGATCCGTGCAGCGTTTGCACGTCCAACCAGATGTGCATGGACAACCAGTGCGTGGAAAAACCGCCCCCCGTGACGGTGGACCCGCACGCGTGCGACGGTCTCCAGATCATCGCCGGTACATGGCACGCCATGACCGATGGTGAAGAGGCCGACATCACGACCACGCCCGACACGAAGGGCTGTGCCGTGGTGGTGTCCGGGCCGGGTGCCAGCTGGGACAACCCGGGGCGCCCCATCTACGCAACGGCTCTGCCGGTCGAGAACACGACCGACGGCATCTACGTCGGAATCAAGATGGATAACACCCATCTGGTCCTGGCGGATCAGACGCCCGGCACTGCTTACTTCGAAAAGAAGTTCCAGCGGTGACCCGAGATGCGGTACAAAACAAAAGCCGTACACTTTCTTCTGTGTACGGCTTTTTCATTTTCTTTACTGTGGGATCACGATGATCTGACCTTTATATGGAATCCAGGGCTCTGGTTTATCTTTATCACATTGTTTTACACCTGGTTCTGCGTCATAACATCCAGTATTCCCAGCACCATTGCAACTCCCGGTACACCACCCCCAATTATCTTTTACCTGAACTTTTGGTGTGTAGACGCAGACCTTGTCCCCATCTTGCAGACTATAAGATCCTCGTAATCGAGTATACGCATCTGCGTTGATGAGTTTGATATCGGCAACGGTTTTGACATTCACTCCTGATGGTGGTGTCGCAGCCGCAACATTAGTGGCAGTACAGAGGACATAGTTATGGTCGGTCGTATACGCTTCGTTCACGCAGGCGCGCGGAGAATTGCCAAACCGGGCAAATTTGTAATCATCACCACCCGGGTGAACTGTCGGATTCTGTATATCGAATGCGCCGCTAGTGTTGTAGCACCAAGGCGTGGCCTTTGGACAATCTTTATCAGTCTGACAGGTAATGCCGGTAATACTCTTGGTATCATTTTGTTTGCCGCATAGACCCACAGTCATATCCGATGTATCCGATTGAGAACAGAGCGGCTTGCGATTTTTGTAGAGACCCATCGTATCGGCACCACCGATATAGCCATCATCCCAATTCACCATCACGCGATCGATCGGCATGCGATTGTCATCGGCAAAGGTAAAGAATTGGATCGTGACATCAGCGCCATTGGCCACAATCACCGGATCGACCACGCCATCGTGATTGCGATCATCTTCGGGACCAGGAGACTTGGCGCTATATTGCACGAGCGGCGATACCATATTGTGACCATTCACTGTAAAATTATTGGCTTCACCAGCGGCACAGGTTGTCCCCGCATTCTGACGACCAAAACAGGTGGCAATATTGAGTGAATAAATCTGCGGCGGCACAAGCGGCACCCCAGGTGGAGCCAAAGTCACCCCAACAGTATCACTCTTGTCTTCTTTGCCAAGATCTCTGGTTGCCGGGACTGCGAGAGAAGGATCAGTGTATAGTTGTTTCCAGAAAGTGGCGAAAAGACTGTGCAATCCATCCTGTGCTTGGGCGACCCCCTTGCTCGAAAGCGTGGACACAAGGTCGGCAGCATACCCAGTCAATGCATTACAAGTATTTCCACCTTCGATAATTGAAAGATTACGCCACCTGGCTACATTGCAGACATATGGGATACCGGAACCGGTCGGAAAACGGAATGTATAATTGAGGAATTGAACCACCGGAGGAATCACCGCGTCGAGGATATCCGATTTCAGCGTGAGTGACCCGAATGGCATATTGGCAGTGGCCGCACGAAGCAGGTTGGGGCCATAGGTAGGATGAACCAGATCAGTATTATTATTGGTACCATCGGTGGCATGCTCCCATACGCGATTGGTCCAAGCCTTATTCGTCTGACCAATACCAAGTTGATTTTCATCATACACTTGTGCCACTTCAGTGCATTGGTCATTCAACGTTGCAACCGTTGCAAACATGATGCCCGCGCCCTGTGTAGAATCCCCGGAATTCATTTGTGTGCCCATACAATATCGGCTGATGTACCCAAGAAAATCACCATCAGCATTAAAATCCATACCAACTGCAAACCAGTTTTCATGATTGGTATCGCAGTGAGCCGAGAATGGACCATTACCATTTTGATCTCCTGGCACTTGTGCAGATCCAGACGGTGGGAACCAATCCGGGAAAGTCCCAGCTCCATCCTGCTGAGAACCGTCCGAGAAATTGGAGGCGAACACCATCACATAACGATTTGCAATCGTATTGCGAGGATCAGTGATCGCCCTGGAAAGTGTTGATCCGCTCCCCGGATATGTGCCAAATTTGCCCAAATGCTGTGCGTCCACTTTGTACGTCAATACTTTTCCTGTAATTGCCTGCTGATCATCACCGCTCTTGTGACTGGTGTAAGAATTAGGATCTTCGAACTCCGGCCCTGATTTATCGAAAAAGCCAGAGGCAGGACGTAGAGTGGCGATGGAACCAGAATTACCCCCCTTGGTGAGGTCAACAAAATCAATGTATAAATCCTTTGCCAACATATTTGGGTACACCCCATCGGCGCCTTGTGGATACATGAGTGGGGTAAAATACATCCGATTGATATCATGTTCACGAATACGCTGTTCTGTTGGGAACCGAATCACTTGTGCGTCAAAATTGGCAGGTGCAACACTGTAAAAATCTGGGTATGGTGACATACCGTAGGCCCGGATATACCGTCCAGCGGCAGCGTCAGTATCAGGATAAACAGAATCATTTTTCAAACCTGTTTCATCCGCTGGATTCCACACGCGCGGCGGATGCATTGCCGTCCCCTGATTAATGACTTGCCATGGCGCAAATTGAAATATCGAGGCACAAATGGTTCCAGGGCAGGGTTTATCACTATAGACAATGCCATTCTCAAGTTTAAAATCTGACAAATTGTATGGTACTTTGTCGATCCGAAGCACAACAGCATTTCCCCCCAATTCTCTCCATGCCCATGTTTGCATAACACCAAAGAGTGGGTTTGCCGGGTCACTCGCAACACACATACGCTTGATATATGGCGCACTATCTCCACAATTCTTATCCCCATTTAAAATTGCGGTGC
>CAYNXQ010000056.1:0-6140 GCA_964401185.1 uncultured Gammaproteobacteria bacterium
CTTCTTCTTCTAGCTTGCGATCATTCACGGCTGCCTCCGACTTGGTCGACAGATACGATCCTACTGCCATCGAGATCGATTCCACCGCGACAATGACAAATCCCGCCAGGACCGTGGCAAAGTGATCGTGCGTACCGGCAGCAATACCAGTCACCGACCCGACCATCGAGACCATGCCGTCTTCGATGCCAAACACAAACTCGCGGAGCTGTGCGCCGATATCAGGCTTCTGATGATGAAGATACTCGGGATGATGAGGAACGAACACAATTTGAAGGTTTTAGGTATTAGGGACTAGGTGTTAGATCTTTTCTAAGCAATGTGGAAATAGCACACATCGCCATCGGCCACTACATATTCTTTGCCTTCCAGACGAAGTTTGCCTTTTTCTTTTACCCCGCCCCAGCCGCCGCAGGCCACAAAATCCTGCCAATTGGTCACATCGGCTTTGACAAAGCCAGCAATAAAATCTGTATGAATCACTCCAGCAGCTTCGGGTGCGTGCGTGCCGCGGACGACTGTCCAGGCGCGCGTCTCGGGTTCGCCCGAGGTAAAGTAGGTGATAAGTCCCAGTAGCTCGTAACCCGCCAAGATGATTTTGTCGAGACCAGACTGGGTCATGCCCAGATCTTTCATATAAAGCGCAGCGTCGGCAGGTGATAGTTCGGCCAATTCCGCCTCCAATTTGGCACAAACTTCAATTTCAACTTTTGAATTTTGACTTTTTACTTTTGCCTTTGCGAATGCTGATTCATCAGAATTCACAATATACATCATTGGCTTCGACGTAAGCAGCTGGAGTTCTTTGATCCACACATGCTCATCATCAGTATACTCCAATTCGCGAGCTGGCACCCCAGCCTGCAGGGCTTTTTCTACTCGTTCCAAGAGCGCCACTTGAGCAGCAATACTCTTGTCTGCGCCAGATTTTAGATTTCTTTTTACTGTATCCAGACGTTTCTGCACTGTACCAAGGTCAGCCAGAGCCAGCTCGAGATTGATCACATCGGCATCATTGGTTGGGTCCACCGTATTGTGAACATGGGTAATATTGGTATCAGTAAAAGCACGGACGACGTGCACGATTGCGTCAACTTCACGAATATGAGAAAGAAACTTGTTGCCCAGGCCCTCGCCCAGACTTGCCCCCTTTACCAGGCCGGCTATGTCGACAAACTCGATCACCGTGGGAATCACTTTCTTGGACTTCGAAACTTGGGTCAATTGCTGCAAGCGCTCGTCGGGAACTTCAACCACACCAACATTTGGTTCGATGGTGCAAAACGGATAATTGGCCACATTGGCCTGCTTGCTCCGCGTCAGCGCGTTGAAGAGAGTGGACTTGCCAACATTGGGCAAACCAACGATTCCAAGAGAAAGGCTCATAAAAACAAGTGGACCGAGCGGGACTCGAACCCGCCACCCCTGCGATGCAAACGCAGTGCTCTACCAAATGAGCTATCGGCCCGTGGTTTTGTGAAGGCAGTATAGCACAAAAACTGGCATTGTCAATATCGACAGAAGCAGAATACCTGTGTACAGTAGAAGGAGGATGACAAACACGCGATCCAAACCCAAAAAATTCTTCGCCATCACTTACGTGCTGGAGCCGAAAACCAATGAAAAGGTGCTGATCTTTCTTAGTCTCACGCTCGCAGTGATTTGCTACGATCAAAAGCAAATAAAGACGGCGCTCCCCAGGATCTTGGCCGAAGATCTCGACGATGAAGCCTTTATCCGAGAAAAAATTGAACATGAGGTTCGGGAAATAAAACTTCCCAAAAGAGATGCCAAAGCCCCAGTTGCCGTAATCTTTGAGGGGGTAATGGCCAAAGTGTTTACCCATCTCTTCGTTAGCCTCTCGGAGAAAAGAAGCCAACCCACGTTCACGCTTTCGCCGCCCCCGAAAAAATCTGGCGGAGACAAGCCAAACTAATATAAGGTATTGCCGCACTGCAATACCTTTTTTTATCTTTACCCCGCTATATGGCTAGGTTGACAAAATAGCCGCAATCACCCATACTCGGGGCCAGAGGAGGAATCATGACAGACCACCAGGTTCACACGCTCTTTATCCGAAAAAATCAAAGAGACATTCTTTTTATCTTCGTCGAAAGCACTGCAGTAGCAATCTGCCACGATCGAGAGCAGGCGCTTGAAGCCATCAACCGCATGGCCGGCATAATGTCCCCGGAAGAAAGCCAGTATCTGGCGCGTCACATTGCAGAGGGAGTGGCGGAGGACGGATTTCCTGTCATGGACCCTGCGGCGCCACCGATCACAATCCACCGCGGAATCGACGGCGAAACACTGGCGGATGCCCTGCTTGTCTACGGTGAAATCGTGGTGAATGCCGCCGCAGAAGAGACGAATGGTGCTACCGAAGCAGCCCCAAGTGAGGAAACTGACCCAGATACCAACCCCAGCGGCGGGTATCTCAACTAAGGAGGAGTCTCATGAAGCCCGGTATCCTTGCCCATCGATTTCTCCAGTATCTGATAGACAAAGATCTAGCAGCGGCTGGCTTTATGACCAATCGCAATACCGACCAGGTATTCGATGGATTGCCAGCAACCTCTGCAGAGAGCTGTGACTTTCTCGACGGTAGCCGAGTCGAACGGCACATTGGTGACGAGCTGTGGCGGGATGTCTCGCCACAGAAAGTGCGAGATCATTCGGACAAGAGATATCCTCTGGTAGAGGTGCTCCTCAAAACTGTTGGCAAGAAACAGTGGTACGTGATTGCCCTTGACCTTAACAAACGGGAAGTCACGCTGGCCCGTCCCGATGTCGAGCACACCATTGTTCTGTTGACCAACAATGTCCGTGTCCTATAAAACCCAGAAAACTCTGGGTTCTTTTTATCCACGACGTTTTCGCAGCCGTTCTCCCAAAGCTGTTCGGATATCTCGAAGACTCCCGAACATCATAGCGCCGCGCGCGCGGACAAGCATCGCCAGAAGAAATGATGATAGTCCGCCTGCTGTGGCGAGCAAATACTTTTCGACTGATCCCGCAGATGCGCCTACAAAAAGCGACGACGAAACCGTGCTCGTGCTTGACGACACATTCGCAGCAGAAATCTGTGCTGGCCCGCTATCGACAAGATCAGCATTTGCTCTTGGCCAGATTTCCACACCAATTTTGGTCTGGTGCAAGATCCCTGTGATCTGCGCCTGATCCCCTACCTTGATAGAGTTCAGATCAATCGCCGCATACTTTTTGATATTCAAATGCGCCTCGTCGGTACCATCATCCAGATACAGCGAATCGCTTTTCTTTTCCGTAATTTCGCCCGACACTTGCACCAGGAGTCCCGATGAAGTCGTGTGAAGCGCCCGAAGTGTTTTGGTGATCGGAACAATCACCTCGTGACCAATTACCTGGATAAGAGAAGTAGTCGAAACATTCACGCGCAAATCGCCATAAGCAGATGAAAGCGTACCCGAGACGCGCACCCGATCGCCAAGTTTGAGCGCAGGAAATTGTTTGCTGTGCAGATAGATTTCAAGGCCGCCCGATGCATCGGAGAGAGAAAAATTCTGCAAACGAAATGTGCCGGGTAGCGCCGAGACGACTCCAGTTGCAACGACCGCAGAGCCAATCGCTTGCGCGCGCACCTGTACGAGTGTGCGTGCCGAAGAAGTCGTGACGGTTATTGTCGGTGTTGATATTTGTTCAACGACATTTATTTTTTCTTCAGACAAAACTGACGGCGATGAGGTTGGCAAAATTATTGGCACGGGAGATGTAACAATCGGAAGAGAAGATGTTGGTGTATTGTCTGGCAGAAGTTCAATCGGAGTTGACGATGCAGGAGAAGAAACTGATACTGATTCGACTGGCGGCGTTTCAACAGTCGGAGGAGTTTGTGTCTCGGTATGCGTGCTCCAATAATTTGTCTGACCAAAGGTATTGCCGCTCGGATTCTCGGCCCAATTTTCTGCATCAGGCGGAGCGTCAACACTTTTTCTTTCCAGAGAAAATTTTGGCGCAGCCGGATAGGTAAAAGATTCCAAAAGCGTGCCGCTGGCATTTTTGAGACCAATCAATTCGCCATGCTCATTGAGGCTCGACCACGAACTATCGAACACTGGCCCGGCTGGAGGCGTGTAGCGATTGCCACAGGCAGAAGAAAATAATTTCTTGTCGTCTTGGGTAATAATCGCAAATGCCCCTGGCGCAACTGTCCAACTGTCTGCCGCGCTCGAAGAACTGATGCGAATCCCATGGTTGGTATTATCTTCAAAAAATTTCCAGCCCTGAATATCCACTGGTTCGGCGCCGCGATTGTAAAGCTCGATCCATTCGCACCCCGAACTTTCGTAAGCTGCAATTTCATTCACCACAATATCGGCATCAGCCGCGAGCGCAATCTGACCAAATAAAAAAATGCCCAGAAACGAGAACATCCAAAACTTTTTCATATGGAGCTCCTTGGCTTTCTCAAGCGCGACACCCCGCCTAGGCGGGGAGGAGTAAATTCTCGACAGGCAATGTCTCGACACCTTATCATAGCGGCCAAAAAAAGAAAAGGGCTGCAAGATTTTGCAACCCGAAGCCTTTATGCCTCTGCCGCGACATTCTCGATCAAACAGAGGATAAGCCAAATCTCGATTTCTTCTTCCAATGTCTCTTGCGGCTGCTCTGGAGTCCAACGGACTTGAACATGCCCAAGGAAAAAGCTCCAGCGCTGCTTCGGTCGCGACCCCTGCAATCCCGGCCGTGGTCACAAGCACCCCGACAATGGGTTCAAGTCGTGCCGGCGCGTGACTAGCCTCTTCGTCAATCTCGCGACTCAGTCTTCGTGCATCTCGATGACTCATGATTCTCACCTGCACCTCTCTTGTGAAAAACAAATATATGGTAGCACAATTGCTCATCAAATATAAAACGCCCGTGCAACTTTCGTCGCAGGGGCGTTTGGATTGTCGTTTGGAATGTACCCTTGAGGGCATCACCCACCCCTTTTCTCATGACCTCCACCATCAACTTGCACGGCATACGGCACAGTCTCCTTCCGCTATTTTCTGGCACATACGTCCAAGGCATAGCTGCCCACAGTGTTTTCTAAAGAACTTTTTATTCTTCAGAACATCCGATAAATCAGATGTTCAGTTGGAACCCCCTCATATTGTGACCCAGAGGGGGAAAGGGTTATGGTGCGACTACTTGCGGGGACGCAACAGGCGATAGTCGTTGTCCCAGTTGAGGCCGAGCCAGCGCCAGTGGAGGTACCACTGGCTGTCGCGCCAGCAGAGGCACGGCACAAAGCGACTGCCGTTCCAGTCTTCGCGCCAGATGGTCCCTGGGAAGACCAGCAGGTCGTACTCCCGGAACTCTTCCGGAATCTCCTTCTGGTGCTCGAGCAGGTACTCGGCGTGGATCTGGCCATAGTTGGCCTTGAGCTTTCTACGAGCCCGGCTGATGAGCTCCTCGCCGCGGATGGATTCCTCACCGTCCTTGAGGAACGGAGTGAGGATCAAGTCCTTGACGGACTTGATCGCCGGATTGAATCCGACATCCTCGACGATCGTCCAGTTGCTCTTGGTCTTGTCGAACTTGAAGTTTGATTTGACCGTCGTGGTCAATATGGTCTCGCCGGACAGAAGGCGCTGAACGCCATCCATGCCGCCGAGCTTATTGACGATCGCCTCGATCTGACCCATGGTGAGCTTTCCGTACTTCATCTCTGACTCCTTTGGGCTGTGTGCCCAGGACTTCTCACTGCCCGTGAGATAAGGGGCTAGGTTAGAATAATCCCAGCCAGGAAACACCGATTTTCAGTGTTTTTTGGCTAGGGCAATAGGCTTAATTTAGCCTATTTGTATTGTCCGCCTACGCTAAAGCTGTGGCGAGACAAGTAAAGAACTAACAATAGAGTATAGCACAAAAAAGCCCTTTTGTCAAGGCATCCAAGTGCATAACTCCCCCTATTTTTGGACAAAATCTTGCTCTATATATTATTGTACGACGTTATATTTATTCTATAATAAAAGGTAAAAATATAGGTTTATCAAAATAGTCCTACAATTTGAACTAAAAGGTTCCACAGGAAACTTATCCCCTATCACCTACTTTACCAAATCTAAATTGTATACAATATTGTATACAAAAAAATGATCAACACTTTGATCACA
>CAYNXQ010000057.1:0-6127 GCA_964401185.1 uncultured Gammaproteobacteria bacterium
CTGGAACTCCGCAAAAAAATCGGCCGAAGCAGTCAAAGAAAAGAAGAAAACATCTGGTTCTGGTCCGGTTCAGCCAATTGCTGCAGCTTCTCCGGAAGAAGAGAAACCTTCAGAAGAACCCAAACCGCACTTGGTCGATATGCAGATTGATTAAAAAACAGCCCTTAGGCTGTTTTTTTGTTTTTCCACCAGGCCCACCAGGTCACGATATACCACAAAAGCGACCCGTAACCGATCCACTGGATATCTCGATCAAGCGTCTGGGTGGAAAATGCCTTGGCATAGCCACCGGTGTGCTCGATCACATAGCCATTGATCATAAGGAAAAGGATTCCAACCATCACGACAATAAAAATCGCATTGTATTTTTTGATATCCGTAGCAATGGTGACAAGAATTCCTGCCAGGATGAGCGCAAACAGGGCAATGTAGCGATCATGGGTCGACAGAAAAATTTTGTCGTGCTCCAGAATCGGCAGACCGAAGAAATGAAAGAGAAATTCCGAGAAGAAGAATAACGCCTGCACCCACAGCAGATATTTGAGGAGTATCACGGTTTTCATACACATTATTGTATTTCTTCACGCAAGGTTTTTTCCACCAGCACCGGATCAGCGGCGCCTTCGGTCGCTTTCATCACCATGCCAATCAGAAATTTGATCACTGGCTCCTTGCCGCTCTGAAATTCGGCAACCTGCTTGGGGAATTTCTTGATGATGTCGCGGACGACCTCGGTAATTTTGCCGGTGTCGCGCACCTGGCCATAACCTTTTTCTTCCATCACGTGTGTTGGGTCCAGATCAACGCCAGCGTCCAGCATATCGGCCAGAATTTTTTGGGCATTGGTGGAATTGACGCGATTGGTAAAAATCAAAGCAACCAGCTCGGCAAAATTTTCTGGGGTAATTTTCAAGACGCGAATATCGATGGCGCGTTCTTTCATGGCGCCCATCAGTCGACTGGTGATCCAGCCAGCGGCCAGTCGGGCAAGTTTTTGTTGTTTGTTCTCGCGGATACTTGCAGTATCACCCTTGGCATCTGGCAGGCTGTGGAGCCAGTCCACGAGTTCGCTCATCGTACCTTCGGTAAAGGCGGCCCAGTGGACGTCATCCCCAAGCAGTTTGGCGTCGGCAGGGGAGAAGCCGTATTCCACTGCAAATCGCTGGCGCTTGGCTTGCGGAAGTTCGGGGAGAGCCACATGCTTGGCAATCGTGAGTGGATGAAATGGGGGAATATCAGGTTCGGGGAAATAGCGATAATCAGCCGCGTTTTCTTTCACACGCTGGAGCACGGTCTCGCCTTTAGTCTCATCCCAGCCACGGGTCTGCTGATGCCAGGTTTCGCCTTTTTCCAGCATGTCGGTTTGTCTTTTGATCTCGAAAAGAATAGCTCGCTCCACCGCGCGGAAAGAATTGATATTTTTTACCTCGACTTTGTGATTGAGCTTATACCCGGCAACTGGACTGACCACTCCGCCCGCAATTTCGAATTTTCCTGCTTCTTGCAGCGAGATATTGGCTTCGCAGCGCATCTGCCCCTTTTCCATATCGGCATCGCTGACGCCTAAAGTACGCAGGATACTTCGCAATTCCTGGCAGTAGGTTTTGGCTTCGAGCGCGGTCTTGAAATCCGGATCCGTGACAATCTCGACCAGCGGCGTACCAGCGCGATTGAAGTCAACCAAGGTATTGCCTGATGCATCATGAAGCAATTTGGCTGTGTCTTCTTCCAGATGGGCTCGAGTGATCCCAATCTCGGCCATATCGCGGATGTTTTCTTCTGGAGCGAATTCGAGGATCAGTTTGCCATGTTCGGCAATCGGTTCGTCGTACTGGGAGATTTGGTATCCCTTGGGCAGATCAGGATAGAAGTAATGCTTGCGGTCGAATTTGGAAAGTTCTCGAATGTTGCAACCAAGCGCCTGGCCAATAAGCACAGTCCACTCGATGGCGGCGCGATTGGGCACAGGCAGCGTGCCCGGATGCGCCAGACAGACGTCACAGATATTGATATTGGGCTCTTTCAATTCCGGATCGTTCACGCACGAACAAAACATCTTGCTCTTGGTCTTGAGCTCCACGTGAACTTCCATGCCAATCACCGGAATATACTTCGCCATATTAAGACGCCATTCCTGTAGTATTGGTGGTTGTTTGCGGATTGCGTTTGAGCTCGGTGTAGAGAATCACGATCGCACCCGTTGCGAGCGGCGCCACCAGAAGCCCGGCCATCTGCGCCAGCAAGGCTGAGGCGACATCGATGAAGATATATATGTAACTGGTAGAGGCCATGGACTTGAGGAGAAGTGAAAAGGGGAATTGGATCAGGCTCTGGGCCAGAAATGCCGCAATCCCAAAGAAAAGACCTGGAACAAACAGTCTCGCGAGTACTTCCCACCATCGGCCTTTGACAAGATTTTTGCTCATCCGCAAGGCCTCGACCCCATGTTTGCCATCGATGGTAAGCGCGTAGGTGGCAAAAGCGAACCAGACTGAGAAGATGATGCCAGGAATGATGAGGAGGATAAAGCCGCCGGCAATGGCCAGTCCCGAGAGAATTGAAACGAAGATAAATGGAAGAAAAAGCGATGTGCTCTCGCGGAGCTCTGTCTTGATCGGCTTTACCTCGCTGCCCGCGGCCATGTTTGCCAGAGTGCGCATAAGGGCGATGCTTACCCAGATGAGGAGGAGTGAGATGACAATCGAAACAGCCATTCCCAAGCCAACTTGCCAGGTAAATGTCGGAGCTCCGCCCAATCCGTATCCGGCGAGTGTAATAACGGCAGTAAGCAGGAACAGTATTTTGATATACCCAAGGAGTGTGTGCCAGTTTGCCTTGTAGAGGGCAACGCTGCGATTGATGATATCGGTCGGGGTGGAGAGCATAGGACTACGAAGAGATAAATGACGAGAAAAGTTCTCGTGCGATTGGTTCTAGTGTATCAAGAGTGCGATCGCAATTCAAGACGTGGACGCTTGCGCCGCGGCCAGTAAAATGACTCTGGAATTCTGTGCTCAAGAAGCGTTCGCGGGCCTTGGTGAGGAATTGTTGCTCTTCAAAAATGGCATCATCCGTCTTGGTATGGCGATTGCCCAGGCGGAGAACGGCGACTTCGGCCGGCAAGTCGGCAATCACCAGGTGATCGGGGGCATGCTGCAGAGCAAAGTAATTGCCTTCGAGCGCAGCTACGTCTTCGATCGTCAACCCAGCATGCTGGATCGGCTGGTAGCACAATGATGTAGAGACACTGCGATCCTGAATCACGAGTTTGTTCATCTCGAGAAGAGGGACAATCAGTCGTCTGTAGAGCACCAGTCGGTCGAGCGAGAATGCATCGGCAATCGAGCGCACCGAATACCCTGCACCCTGACGAATAAATTCACTGCGGATGGCAGCGCCGATCCAGACATTGGTCGGTTCGGCCGAGAGAATCACATCGGCATCTCTCACCTCATCGAGGGTGGGGTGGGCATGTTCGCGCAGCCAGTACTCCTTGAGCGAGAATATTTTTTTGCCAGCCGCGGCCAGATCGTTGGCCCACCACTTTACGATCGTGCTTTTGCCTGCCCCATCAATCCCATCGATGATGATAAACATACAGCTTGACAATTAACATGTAACATTTGACCATTGACATGGCGGTTTTTGTCAATTGTCAGGTGTCAATTGTCAATTGTTTTGGGTGTGTTTGTACACCACAAAACTATAGCCATCTTTGGGATCGCGACTTATTTCTTTCCAAATCTTGGGGTCAATCGGCGGAAAGAACGTGTCGCCATCGTAGTCCTGATCAATGTGAGTAATGTAGAGCGTGTCGGCCAAGGGCAGCATCTCGCGAAAAATTTCTCCGCCGCCAATCACAAAGATATCTTCGTGCGGGTGGGCAGCCAGGGCATCGGCAATGGTCTGGTAGACTTCGACGCCGGGTGGCGCTGGGTAGTCTGTCTGTCGCGTAATCACCAAATGCTTACGGCCAGGCAGCGGTTTGCCGAGAGACTCAAATGTTTTACGGCCCATGAGCATGGTTTTGCCCATGGTCATTTTCTTGAAATAGGCCCAATCTTCGGGAATGCGCCAGGGGAGGTCTTGATTTTTGCCAATCACGCCATTGCGGGCGACGGCAGCTATGAAAGCAATCATACGAAGGCAAAAGTCTTAAGTCAAAAGGGAAAAGAATGGCGTGCTAGCCAGTGCTGCCAAAACCTCCACGGCTTTCTTCTGCAAGCATATTTGCCTCTTGCCATTCGGCGTGTTCGATCGGGATGATAATGCCTTGCGCAATTCTCTCCCCACGCTCAACAGTGACGGCTTGATCAGTAAAATTGTACACCGAAATCAGGATTTCGTCTGCGGGGCCGCAGTAATCACTGTCGAGGACACCCACACTATTCCCAAGCATGAGGCCTTTCTTACTGGCCAGACTTGAACGAGCAAAAACCAAAAGGACATGTCCAGGTGGAGTGGCAATAATTACGTTTGATGGGATTTTGTACAGTCCGTGAGGCGCGATCGCAACGGTTTCTCGAGCGTAGAGATCAAAAGCAGCCGAACCAGCTGTGTGGTAGGCAGGGAGCGGGAGGGTAGGATCAATGCGTTTGATGTTCACCTGCATATTTTTTTACCAGCAGATCAAGGGCTTCATGGAGTTGTTCAAGGGATCCATTGTTGTCGATGCGTTCTATCGCGATTTTGGCTACCTCGGGGATGGTCATCTCGGTCGAGCGCTGGTGATCAGCCAGGAATTGTTCAAATGTCTTGGTGGTATCATCGATCTTCTCGCCCCGCTTCACCAGACGTTCGTAGCGCAATCGGATATCGGCAAAAATTTCGATCAGGATAAACTGCGGGAGTTTTTGCAGATGCACAATGTCGGCTGGCCGCCGGATGCCGTCAATCACAATCAGTGGCGTGATACTCTTTTCAGCGTCAGCGACAATAGTCTTGGCTAGGATATCTTCACCAAAAGCGCTGCGAACATGTTCGGAGATTTTTACCAGATTGTCGCGGGAGTTTTCTAGATGGAGTCTGTGGAGGATGTTGTGGAGCGGGTCGGAAAAACGATAGGTGCTGGCGCCATATTTTTGCTTGAGATAGGCCGCAGCAGTACCTTTGCCACTGGCCATGCGACCAACAAAACCGAGGATGACTTTTTTCACCGGTTTTTCTTCGATCACCCAGCGCGTATCAATCGGAGTAATAGTTTCGCCGCGATCCAGACGCGCTTTGGTATTGAGCATGGTTTGTGTTCGCTTGTCTTTGGTAAACAAGAGGTGCGAATTGTCGATCAGGAAGACATTTTTTATTTTGTGTTCAATCATGTGATCCCAACAGCCCTGACAGCACCACCAGTGGCCAAAGAGGTAGAGATCTGCGCCCGCAGGATCGTGACCATTTTTTTTGGCATTATTGATCGAAGAGACTTCGGAGTGTCCTGTCTGCATGCAGATATCGTGGCACAGTTCGTAGCCTTCGCCGGTCTTGCAGCCCTGCTCAAAGCGTGGACACATAGGGCGATACGTACCCGTGTTTGATCCGCGGCCTATGATTACTCCATCCCTTACCACCACAGCGCCGGTCGGCCACCAGGGGCAGGTGGATTCTTCCTCGGCAATCTTCTTTGCTTCTTGCATGTACGGATTATCCAGAGGAACAAAAAGAATCGTCCGACCAGCAGGGAGATAGGGATACACTATCGCTTGTTCATTCACATCTGCCATAGTTTAAAATACTCTTTTCTGACTGCGAAAATAGTATTTTTAGAGTTTGTCCGTTAATCTTATTGCAAAGTACCGAATTGTTTTTTGAGCTCGTCGATATTGCCCTGGCGCAAGAGATCAAGCTCGTGCTCCGAATCTGGCTTGATGCCAAGATTGTAGGGGGTGGCGGATTGATATTTGGCATCTTGCAGACCATGTTTGGCCGCTTCTTCGATCGTGAGATCGCTCGTCATCTCGTGGAAGACAATCTGGCAGATGCGCTCGCCCGGATAGAGCTTCACTACATGATGGCTGTTGTTGGTAAACTCGGTAAGGTTCTTGGACCCCGTGGTTTGATGCCAAATCCAAAAGTCGGAACTGTCGCAATGGATGTGGCCAAGGCTGTTCGTGAAGTGAAGGGCGGCAAGATC
>CAYNXQ010000058.1:0-6094 GCA_964401185.1 uncultured Gammaproteobacteria bacterium
GCTCGTGATTGCTTTGCTTATTCTGATCGAGACAGGCCGTCCGGTAATCTACAAAAATGAACGCATTGGCGCGCGCGGCCAGAAATTTTTTACGCTGAAATTTCGTTCCATGTATCAAAAAGATTGCACTGGGCCACAATTTGGCGCTTCTGGCAAGAAAGCCCTCGAGCGCGAAGCCGAATTGATCGCGGAACACAATACCAAAACTGGACCGATCTACAAGATTGCCAATGATCCGCGTGTTACTCCGTTTGGGCGATTCTTGCGTCGCGTGAGCCTCGACGAACTGCCTCAGCTCTTCAATGTCTTGGGTGGGAGCATGAGCCTGGTCGGGCCGCGGCCACATCAGCCGCGCGAAGTTGCGAAATATGATCCCGAACAGACCAAAGTTTTTGGCGTGAAGCCCGGCATTACCGGATTGGCGCAAATTTCGGGTCGCAGTGATCTCTCTTTTGAAGAAGAAGCCCGATTGGACGTTCTCTATATGGAGCAGTGGAGTCTGTGGCTCGACGCAATTATTTTTATCAAAACTCCCTTTACCTTGTTTCGGAAACGCAAAGCGCTGTAAGTTCCACTATGAAGATTGCTCTGGTGCATGATTATCTCTCGCAAGATGGAGGGGCAGAACGAGTACTTTCGGCGCTACACGAGATTTGGCCGGATGCGCCGGTGTTCGTGCTGTTTCATGACAAAAAAAAGATTGCGCTCCGTGGCGCGACCATTCACGAATCGCTTCTCGCCCGCCTGCCATATGGCCGCACGCGATTTCAGTGGTATCTGCCGATCATGCCGCTGGCGACCGAACGGCACAATCTTCATGATTTTGATGTGGTGATTTCAAGCACGAGCGCATTTGCCAAGGGCATCCTCACGCGACCAGAAACACTGCATATTTCGTATTGTCATACGCCTACGCGATACCTGTGGACCGATACGCACGAATATATTGCTGATTTAAAATATCCGGCAGTGGTAAAAGCAGCGCTGCCACCACTCTTGCATCGTCTGCGGCTGTGGGACAAAATGAGCGCGGATCGGGTGGATTATTTCGTGGCCAATTCGCAAACCGTGCGTCAGCGCATTGAAAAATATTATCGCCGCGACAGTGCAGTGATTTATCCGCCAGTTGATGTCCAGAGTTTCTTTCCGGCAGATACGGTTGGGGATTATTTTGTCAGCGGCGCGCGGCTTGTGCCCTACAAACGAATGGATCTCCTGGTGCATGTATTCAATCGCTTGCGCTGGCCGCTAAAAATTTTTGGCGATGGGCCAGCTCTCGATGCCCTGCGAAGTCAGGCACTGCCCAATATTGAATTTTTGGGTCGGATTAGTGATCAAGAAAAAGCCAAGATCCTCCGTCATGCCAAGGCCTTTATCCATCCGCAGGTGGAAGATTTTGGTATCACCCCGGTAGAATCCATGGCCAGCGGCCGGCCGGTGATTGCCTTTGCGGCGGGTGGCGCCACCGAGACCATCATCCCCGGAGAAACAGGACTGTTTTTTTACGAGCAGACTTGGGAATCACTCTTGGACACCTTGCTGCATTTCTCTCATCACACCTGGGATCCTGCGCGCATTCGGGCACACGCCGAGCGGTTTGATCGTGATCGGTTCAAGAGCGCTATGAAACGGTATGTCGACGATCGGTACGAAGAATTTGAACGAAATCTGAATCAATGCCAACTGGCCCTGCGCGCCTAACGGTATGCCGACGATTGCCATTGATATCCGGCCGCTCCTCACCACTGTTCGCACCGGCGTTGCCGAGTACACGTTTGAACTGGTCCAAGCGCTGATTCGCCGAGACCGCGGAAACCGCTATCTCCTCTGGTACAATGCTTGGGACGATGTACCGATAGATCTTGGTCTCCCGCAAAAAGACACTGTCTCGATTGTCCGCACACGCTATCCGAACAAACTGTTCAATGTCGCGACCACTCTCTTGACGCATCCAAAATTTGATCAACTCCTGTTGCGCTATGTGCCAAAAGAGTGGGGCGCAATTGATTATTTTTTTTCTCCTAATCTCAATTTCACCGCGCTGTCTTCGACCGTGAAATCCATCCTCACGATTCACGACTTGTCGTTTGCATTTTTTCCCGATTGCTTTACTCCCAAACAGCGACTCTGGCACACCATCGTACGCCCCAAGGCGCAGTGCACTCGGGCGCAGATTATTTTAGCTCCATCGGAGAATACGCGGCGCGATGTGATCAAGCATTTCGGTATTCCTGAAGAAAAAGTTCATGTCCTTCAGCCGGGGTTGTCGGAAAATTTTCAGAATCCCTGCACGCAAGGTGAGATGGATCGCGTGCGGCAGAAGTATCACATCCCCGAAAAATTTATTTTGTTTGTCGGCACGATCGAGCCGCGCAAAAATATTGCCGGATTGATTCAGGCATTTGTGCAGTTCAAAAAATCAGCAGTGGGGTCGCCATATCACCTGGTCGTTGCAGGCGCATCGGGCTGGAGAAGCCGAGAAATTTTTGCGCTCGCGCGCGCTACGCCATGTGTTCAGTTGATTGTGGATATCGAAGAAAAAGATAAGCCAGCACTCTATCAACTCGCGAGTCTGTTTGTCTACCCAAGTCTCTACGAAGGATTTGGTTTTCCAGTGATCGAAGCCATGGCCAGTGGCACGCCAGTCATTACCAGCGCGCGGTCCTCGCTTCCCGAAGTGGTTGGTACGGCAGGCGCTCTAGTCAATCCATTGAATAGTTCTGATATTGCTCGGGCCATGCAAGAAATAGCGGGTGATAGTCGGCTCTCTACTTTCTATCAAGAGCAGGGTAAAGCACGCGCCAAACAATTTTCTTGGGATCGAGCGGCTGATCAGTTTCTTGCGCTCATTGCCAAAGATTGATACGCTAGACGCATAAGATTTTTTCTATGGATATCGAAGCCATGACCAAAGCGGTGTGTACATTTCGCGATGATCGCGATTGGAAACAATTCCATGATCCCAAGGATATGGCGCTGTCGTTGGTACTCGAAGCGACCGAAGTTCTGGAGCACTTTCAGTGGAAAAATGGCGCTACGCTCGAAGAATATCTTGCTACGCACAAAGAAGATCTGGCCGACGAACTGGCCGATGTGCTCTATTGGGTGCTGCTTATGAGTCATGATTTGGGTATTGATATTGCAGTAGCTCAGGAAAAGAAGCTGCAAAAATCCGCGCTCAAATATCCGATTGAAAAGTCCAAAGGCCGCTCGGCCAAATATACTGAATTATAATGGTATGCCGCCGACCTCCACCACATCTTTTGCAGACATTTTTGGCTTGGATTCTTTGTCCACTTTGGTTCATTTGGGCAATCAGCCGCCAGCCGTGATTGTGGTTGCGCTGATCCACGCAGCGCTTGGATTTTTGGGGATCATCTTTCTTTTCATGATTATTTGGAGCGGACTTTTGCTTCTTTTTTCACTTGGCGAAGAAGAAAAAACCAAGCGCGCCTGGCGGAGTCTCTGGCACGCGCTCGTGGGTGTGGCGATTATTCTGGGTGCCTTGAGTATTACACGGTTTATTTTCTTTGCGCTGACGGGCGGCAAGATCACTCTGTAACTATGCGGATTGGCATTGATGCGCGCATGCTCGGGCCGCAGTGCGGGGGGCTGGGTCGGTATGTGGAACAACTTGTAGAACACCTAGAAACGCTGGATCCGCAGAATCAGTATGTGATTTTTTTGCGCAAAGAAAACTGGAATGCCTTCCGCGTGACCCAGCCTAATTTCAAAAAAGTATTGGCTGATATCCCATGGTATGGTTGGGGTGAGCAGCTGAAGTTCAAAAAAATCATTGCGGCCGAGGCGGTGAACCTGATGCACTTTCCGCATTGGAATGTGCCGCTCCTCTACAATGATCCCTTTGTCGTCACCATCCACGATCTGTTGCTGCTACACTATCCCACGCGAGAGGCGAGTACGCTGGGGCCGTTGGGATATTTCATAAAAAATCTGGCCTATCGATTGGTTCTGTGGCATGCCGCCCGGAAATCCAAGCAGATTCTGGCGCCCAGCGCGTTTACCAAACAAGATATTATAGACAAGCTTCGTGTTTCGGGAGAAAAAATAACTGTTACCTACGAAGCGCCGCTCAAGATTCCTGCGCCAGATGCATTGCACGCTATGTCCGAATCACATCAGCGCATCGCCGAAGTCTTGATCGCGCCGTATGTGCTATATGTCGGCGTGGCCTATCCGCACAAAAATTTGGAGCGTTTGCTCTTGGCCTGGCAACTCTTTGAAAAGAATTACGATAGCGATGTGCAGATGGTACTGGTAGGCAAACGGAATTTTTTCTACGAACGCCTGCTCGCGAGCGAAGCATTTCGCGGATGTCGGCGGGTCGTCTACCTGGGTTTTGTCTCGGATGAGGAATTGTCCGAAGTCTATCATGGCGCGTCGCTCTACGTTTTCCCCAGTCTGTACGAAGGGTTTGGTCTGCCGCCGCTTGAAGCCATGACAAATGGCGTTCCGGTGGTCTCGAGCAATCGCAGCTGTCTGCCCGAGATTTTGGGTGAGGCGGCATTATATTTTGATCCAGAAAATATCGCCCAAATGGCCGAAGCGATGTATCACGGCCTCCACGACGAGGAACTTCGCGAACAACTGCGACAGAATGCAAAGCTTGAGTTGCGCCGATATTCCTGGGACAAAATGGCGCACGAGACGCTCGCTGTATACGCCAGGGCATTGGCTTGACCAATTTTTTTACCCGAAGCCCTGCCTAAGGGTTTTTTTAATTCATGAATTTTGGTATACTGACTCAAGATAGGCGAATCACGCTGTTTTTTACCCATGCAAAAACCAGCGAACCAAAATTCACGCCGGTGTTCGTATTGCCGTTTGATAGGGCATAGCAAGCGTAATTGTTTGGTTTGGCTGGCCCATGGCAGTCCAGAGGACCAGAAAACTGTGAATCAAAAGAAAGAGAATGCTGGGTCTGGACCGGGAGTAATAGTGCATGTAAGTCCTGACGCGCCGATCTCGCACCATGTCGTGGACCTGCGCGATACTGCCCATACCGAGGCGCTCGAGGGAGCCCCGGTATACACCGAGCCCATGTCCGAGGGATCCACTGTGACACGCGAGGTGGTGGACTTTGCGCAACTCATCAAGCAATCAACCGCGCAGGAAGAAAAATTGGTGCCAGCGATAGTTTCGTCCGAGCTTCCCATGGTGCGACCAGCGATCCTGCCCATGCGCCCCAGCGCCACCCCGATCGCTTTTTCCAAACGCACACTCCGCGACCGATTCGCTCAATTCGGGAGTGGTCTGTCCGATCGCTTGCGTGTTTTTCCAAATACTGTCAATCTTTTTGGCCGCAGAGTGCTTACTCTGGTTGTTGCGATGGTCGTAATCTTGGTTATTTTGCCTTTTCCGGCACTTGGGTATTATCATGAACTCAAAGCGGGAAGTAGTCAGGCAGTGGCCGATAGTACAACTGGGTTTTTGGCATTGCAGTCGTCTACGGTAGCAGCATTCTCGGCAAATCTGCCTCAAGCAGAATCTGATCTTACCCGAGCGCTCGGCGCCTTTTCTTCGGCCGGACAATTTTTGGAAAAAGATCACCGACTGCTAGTAGGCCTGCTCTCGGCAGTACCATTTTTGGGTGGAGAAGTTCGCAGTCGTCAGCAACTCTTGATCGCAGGACAGCATCTGGCTCTTGGAAATACGTATTTGGTCAAGGGAATTCAAGACGCCGAGAACCAACCAAATACACCACTCACGGATCGATTTACCACGATTCGCAATCATCTCTGGAGCGCGATTCCACAGTATGAATCGGCGATGACAAGTTTTGATCGGGTAAACACCACGGATTTGCCTGTAGAGTATCAGGCATCGTTTCAGGAGTTCAAAACATTGTTTGGTGCTATAGTCCACGATATGCACGATGTTGTTGGACTGATTGATGCCATCAATCTGGCTTTTGGTAGTGATTCGTTCAAGCGGTACCTGATTGTATTCCAGAACAATCATGAAATTCGTCCTACCGGAGGATTCATGGGAAGTTTTGCCATCATTGATGTGGAAAAAGGAAAGATTGTCAATATCGCAATTCCTCCCGGAGGCACATATGATCTCAAGGGAC
>CAYNXQ010000059.1:0-5928 GCA_964401185.1 uncultured Gammaproteobacteria bacterium
TCAGTTGGTTAGAGCGTCACATTGACATTGTGAAGGTCAGAGGTTCGACTCCTCTCGGACCCACGGAGGCGATATGGGCGTGTAGCTCAGTTGGCTAGAGCGTTACACTGATAATGTAAAGGTCGATGGTTCGATTCCATCCACGCCCACAGAATCTACTTGATTTTTCCCGCGAAACGGGATGATTTTTTTATCACATTCCGGTATACTAAAAAGCTGAAAATACCCAACAACCCTTCTATGGATGAGTCATCATCTGACAAGAATTCTGGCTTCACCACATCATCTCCGCAGGAAAAAAAATGGCTTGGCTCGGCCGCGATGTTTTTTTTGGATTTGATCAAGATGGCGCTTCTCGCCGGTATTACGATCGGATTGGTGCGCTATTTTCTTTTCAAGCCGTTTTATGTCAAGGGCCAATCCATGGAGCCAAACTTCCACGAAAATGAGTATTTGATTATCGATGAATTGACATACCGCTTTCGCAGTCCCGAACGCGGCGAAGTGATCGTCTTTCGTGCGCCGATCAATCCCAACGATTTTTATTTGAAGCGTGTGCTGGGTTTGCCCGGGGAGCGAGTAAAAGTGGAAGATAATAAAATTATTATCTACAACACGGAACATCCGCAGGGCGTCGTGGTGGACGAAGGCACATATCTTTCGGTGCCGACCGATGGCGCGGAGACGATTACGCTTGGACCAGACCAGTTTTTTGTTATGGGAGACAATCGGGAAGTCAGCTTTGATTCGCGCCGCTTTGGGCCGATCAGCCGTGATAGTATTATCGGGCGCACCTGGTTTCGGGGTTGGCCATTGGATCGAATTGGGGCATTTCAACCGCCGCAATACAATTTGTAATTCTTTTTCTCCTGTTGCATATGACTACGAAACATAAAAAAAATAAAGCGGCTCGGCCAGTGAAAAAAATAAAAGCCAAAGCGCCGAAAGAGGCGAGTGATAGTGTAAAGGCCTCTGCTGCCAAAGCTGATGAAGTTGAAGTGGTGGTTAAAAAAGGCAAGACACCATCCTTGCTGCGCGGCATGAAGGATCGTCTGCCCAAAGAAGAGTGGATCTGGCACCAGCTCTACGACGAAGCGCGCCGCATTACGGCAGCCTATGGTTTTGGCGAAATTGAAACACCAATTCTCGAAGAGGCGAGTTTGTTTATCCGCTCGATTGGCCGCGGCACCGATGTGGTGGACAAAGAAATGTATGTGTTCGAAGACCGCGATTTGACCAAAGTCGGTCTTCGCCCAGAAGCCACGGCCTCGATTGCTCGCTCCTACATCATGCATGGCCTCTACTCATTGCCGCAGCCAGTGAAGTTTTGGCAATATGGACCGATGTTTCGACATGATCGACCGCAGGCTGGACGCTATCGCGAGTTTCACCAATTTGATTGCGAAGTGATCGGCGAGCGAGATCCTATTATCGATGCCGAATTGATTGTAGTTGCCTACAATTTTTTGCGTGATCTTGGTATTGATGTGCATATTGACATCAACAGCATCGGCAGTCCGGCGGATCGCGAGCGGTATCTGGTTGAATTGACTGGATATCTGCGCACCAAGCGAAGTTATCTCTGTGAAGATTGCAAGAAGCGCATGGTCAAAAATCCTCTGCGCGTGTTTGATTGCAAAGAGGCGTCGTGCGCTCCGGTGATCGAAGAAGCCCCGCAAATTATTGATTGGCTGTCGGAGGCATCCAAGAATTATTTCATGAAAGTGCTGGAATATCTGGATGAATTGTCTGTGCCGTATATGCTTCGGTCCACGCTGGTCCGCGGACTCGACTACTACACCGACACCGTCTTCGAACTCTATGCAGATATCCCGGCCAGTATTGTTGCGCCAGAATCTGTTCCAGCCCCCGAGAGCGATGTCGAAGCTGGCGCTAATCCAGAACGTGGTTCGCAGGCGGCTTTGGGCGGCGGCGGCCGCTATGATGGATTGCTTGAACAACTCGGCGGCCGGCCAACACCTGCTTGCGGATTTGCGATTGGCCTAGAGCGCGTGGCTAGTATTTTGCGAATGCGCGCTGCCGAAACCGGAGTCTATGGTCCCAAAAAACCGCAGGTATTTTTGGCACAGCTGGGTGAACAGGCGAGACGGCGATCACTCTATCTGATCGAGGAATTGCGTCGAGAAGGGATCGTGATCCAGCACAATCTGGGCAAGCCATCTCTGAAGACCCAGCTCGAACTGGCCAACAAAGTGGGTGCCACTCACACGCTGATTATCGGACAGAAGGAAGTGCAGGATGGCACGGTGATTATTCGTGATATGGAGTCTGGCATTCAAGAGACAGTAGATCAGAAAAAGATCCGAGTGGAATTGGAGAAATTGCTTCGGGGAGTACAACCATTGGCGAGTTGACGGCTGACTTTTGTTGTTGTATACTGGAATACGAAGAGCACGTACTCTTTGCTTATTTATCATTAAGGGATTCACTGGGAGGTGAATGCGTCCTATGTCAGATGTGAAGAGAAAAAAGAACGAATCATTCGAGGGGTTCATGCGCCGCGTCAAGAAACAGTGGCAGCAATCTGGAAAAATTCTGCAAGTGCGGAAGATCCAATTTTATACCCCAACGAAGAGCAAGAACGTCCAGCGCAAGCACGCCATCAAGCGTGCCAAGATGACGTCCAAGATGAATTATCTGCGCAAGATTGGCCGTTTGCCCGAAGAGGAAGAACGAGGTCATGCTCCGCGTCGCTCCTAAATACTATGCCGCTGCGTGATGACATCCAACGTGCACAGGCCACTGCCCTCAAGGAACGACAAGCCGATCGGCTGTCCACCTTGCGGATGCTTTGGTCAGCGATTCGCAATGAAGAGATCAATCAGCGAGTTGAATTGGATGATACCGGTGTCCAGGGAATAGTCGCCCGGCAAGTGAAACAATTGGCTGATGCCTTGAAGGATTTTGAAGCGGGTCATCGGGATGATTTGGCCGACAAAGCCCGCGCTGAAATTGCCCTACTCCAAACCTATTTGCCTACCCAACTGAGCGATCAAGAATTGCAGACGATTGTTGAACAGGTGGTCAAAGACAGCGGCGGCGTCCAGGCAGATCAGGTTGGCAAGGTGATGGGAATGATCATGAAAGAAGTCAAAGGACGAGCAGACGGCAATCGCGTTCGAGCGATGGTCACTGCGCTCGTCAGGTAAATTAAATCACACAATACATTTGAGTCCTCGGCCCCATGCTTCCAAGGATTCAAAAATTTATTTGCCAGAAAAAGACGGCGATCAAACGCTTGCTGTGTTTGCTCGTCGTTTTTTTTGTATTTCATGTCGCTGCTCCGATCCTGGTGCACGCGCAGGGATCAGATACGTTTGGCCTGCAGCCAGTAGCCTCGACTGTTGCACTTTCGAATCTGGATATTCGCGTGATTATTGCTCAGATTATCCGGGCCGTCCTCGGACTTTTGGGGATTATTGCCTTGGTGCTGATTCTCTACGCAGGCTACAGTATCATGACTGCAGCTGGCAATGAAGAAAAAGTGAATCAGGGAAAATTGATTTTGCGCAATGCAGCGATTGGGCTCGCGATCATCCTGTCAGCGTTCGCCATTGTCCAGTTTATCCTCAATTCCTTGGCTGCAGCCAGCGGCACTGCCGGATTTGGCGGACCTGGCGCAGGGACTGTGGGTGAAGTCTCATCGTTTGCCGGGAGCGGCGCTCTGGGCAGCATCATCAAAGATCACTATCCCTTCCGTGATCAGGTGGACGTGGCTCGCAATACCAAAATTACGGTCACCTTCCGTGAGCCGATCGATCCCAAAAGTTTGATTTTGGATACCAATGGCGATGGCATTATCGGTAATTGTCGGGCGATTCCGGCTGGCGCAGTGCTCGATTGGGCGCGTGATTGCGATCAATTGAAAACCGATATTGTAAAAATTAGCTCGGCAGATAGTCCAGGTACGCCAGTGGCCGCCGCCGCCTTGTCTGTTTTTGATATGGACAAAAAAGTATTTACGGTTGTCTTCCGACCACTGCAATCACTGGGCAGTGATATCAAAAAAATTGTCTATACGGTTGATTTGACTTCCGGAATCAAGAAGTCCGATGGTACAACCAGCGCTTTTGTCAATGAACGATCTGGTCACTACACCTGGGATTTTACCACCGACACTCGGCTGGACACGACACCGCCAACCATTCTCGAAGTCTATCCACGCGATGGCGCGGCCACATCGCGCAATACGATTGTGCAGGTACAATTTAGCGAAGCTATGGATCCAACGGTTGTTCAAGGATTGAATAATCCCGCCAGTTCGTTTACCCAGCTGATCTTTGGTTCAAGCGCTGTGACCGGAATTTGGAGACTCACCAACCAATATAAGACTGTTGAATTTGTTTCCGATCAGGCCTGCGGACAAAATAGCTGTGGTGACGTGGTTTACTGTCTGCCGGCTGGTGGTCAGGCAGCGTTGGTTCGTACCGGACAATTGGTCGGGGCTGGCAGCGGATTTTCAGCCCTGCCATTTACCGGGGTCATGGATATGGCGGGCAATGCGCTTGACGGCAACAAAGACAATATCCCCAATGGCAAGCCACCACTGCCACCAGATTTTCATACGATTGGAGCAGGAGAAGACAAACCAGACAATTTCCTCTGGCATTTCACTGTAAACAATTCCATTGATCTTACTTCTCCGTACATCACTCAGGTGTCGCCGGGGTTGGATCAAGAAGATGTCTCTGCACAAGCGCCGCTCCAAATTTTCTTTAGCAGCCCGCTGTGGCTGGATACGCTCGATGGCATTCATCTCGAAGAATATGGTTTGCCTGCAGGGGCAGCTGTTGACCCTATTTGGTTTCGTGTGCGTGCTCTCTTGGGTCATGTGGGGAATACTGTCGTCACGATTGATCACCGCGATTTTGGTCCAGGGGGCGCTCCTGTCTATTATTTCCCCAGCATCCCAAGCACTATCAAGAATGTTTCAGAAAATTGTCTGTACCCTGGGCGTGGTCCGGTGAGTGATATCAAGGGGGCGTCGCCAGTCTGCAGTTACAGTGTGGACGCTGCCGGCCATGTGACGACCAGTAATTGTGTGGAAGTCAAAGCGGTCTCGGCTCAGGATACTGGCTGCGTTCAAACCACCAATCCTGAATCTTTACTGCAGCCAGATGTAACTACCTGTCTCAAAACACTGGAAAATATGAGTGTGAAATAATCTATGCGCTGTCGATTTTCTTTTCTCCCAAAACGCTGGCTATCTCTCGTTGCCCTTTTTTTCGTGATCAGTGGATTTCTTTTTGGCGGAGCAGTGTTTGCTCAAGGATCTCCAGATACCTTTGGGATTGGCGCAATTACCGGAGCGACTGCGCTTGGTGGATTGGATATACGACTGATTGTTGCCAATGTCATCCGAGCAGTATTGGGCCTCCTTGGCATTATTGCGCTCGTGATTGTGCTCTACGGCGGATTTACCTATATGACGGCCGGTGGGAATGAAGAAAAGGCGAGCAGCGCGCGGAAAATTCTGCGCAATGGCATAATCGGTCTTCTTATTATTTTGTCTGCCTTTGCGATTACGCAATTCGTCGTGGTGCAACTCTCGGGCGCGACTGGTGCAACGCCGATTGGTCCAATTGGCGGCGCTTCTTCTTGCGATGATCCGGTATTTGCTGCTGTTCATCCGGATATCTGTGCGCCGGGATCATTTTCTTGCACCGGTAGTCCGAGTTGTTGTTCGGCAACGGCTTTTGTGGTCCGGAGCATTACTCCAAGTACCCTCGGCGCTGACCACACTGGCATGAACAATGCTGTACCGCGCGTGGTCTTTAGCCAGAGCCTGAAGGGTGATATTGCGGCCGACAATGTCTTCCAGATCAGCAAAGATGGAACAGATATCACAGCCAATTTTACCTTTGCCTTTGTCGGCACGGATCGAATGGTGGTCGAAGCAACGCCAAA
>CAYNXQ010000060.1:0-5904 GCA_964401185.1 uncultured Gammaproteobacteria bacterium
AAGAAAATTGTTGCTCAAAATTCCATAGATGATAAGGACGACCGCTATCCCAATCGCCAGTACATACCATAGGCGGCTGCGCTCGTATTGCGTATACTCATCCACGACCCAGCGATGGATCGCCTGTCCGGTTTGAACATCACTTTGGATAATCTTTGGCACAAAATAAAGGGGGGTCACTTATATCTTTTTAAGTATAGCACAAACGGTCTGGAAATAAAAAAGAACTCCAGAATTGATGTGGAGCTCTATTGACTTTCACCCACGCCGATCTTTTGGAGCTGGAGGCAACTGCCCGTGAAGGATGCGGATCGCTGTCCGAAAATCGTCTCTCCCAAACTTGGCGCCTGGAACTGGCTGAACGACCTGCATCACCTCAACAACTTGGTCAATTCTTTCGTCAATCATCCCAGAGACAATCTCTTCGATGCTACACCCCTGCACACTGGCCATTGTCTGCAAGACTTCATGCTTCTCTGGATCGATGGTGATGGACAACGTGACTGATGACTTCGGGCTGCTCTCCTCGTTCACAGCTTTTCTCCTTTTCCCCCGTGGGCATTGCTGGAATCGAACCAGCGACCTTTGCAATGTGAATGCAACGCTCTAACCAGCTGAGCTAAATGCCCTCTCGACTCGAGGGTCAGTATACCAAAACACGGTTTTTTTTCAAGCCCCTCCTGCACGTTGCAAAAATGGCTTGTTCTTGCTATACTTCTTGTTATATGGTCTACGATCGCGACTGGGGCAATATCGAAGAAAGCTCCTCCCCAGCACCCATCAACTTCCTAGAGAAGAAAGAACGCTGGTGGACCCGAGCGATTCACAGCAAACGGCTGCTTTTGGCAGCTCTTGTTTTGTTTTTCCTGGCTTCAGGCGGGATCTACGCAGTGCATGCCATGGCCCGATCGAACCGCACCGACAATCCCCTGGCTTATGACCCGGTAACACTTGAACCGAAGGCTCCTGAAGGCTTGCTGCAGCGGCTCGGCCATTTTGTCTTTAGCCAGGATGTCACGCTCTCTCAGGAACACGACGGCCGAATCAACGTACTTCTCATGGGTATGGGGGGCGCTGGACACGATGGCCCAAATTTGACTGATACCATGATCCTGATGAGTCTGAAACCTGCCACCGGACAGGTAGCCATGATCTCGATTCCGCGCGATCTCGTGGTGGATATTCCTGCCCATGGACTGAACAAAATCAATGCCGCCAATGCCTTTGGCGAACAAGACAAGCCAAATTGGGGCGGAGCGCTGGCCACGCAGATGGTCGAGAAAACGCTCGGCGTCCAGATCCCCTACTATGCGCGAATTGATTTTCAGGCATTTCAAGAAATGATTGATACGGTTGGCGGCATTACCGTGAATGTAGATCAATCCTTTGTCGACACGATGTACCCGACCGAGGACAATGGGTACAAGACGGTCGCCTTTGCCAAAGGCTCCCAAAATATGGATGGAAGAACAGCGCTGGAATATGCTCGGTCGCGCCACGGATCCAACAACGAAGGCTCGGACTTTGCCCGATCCCGCCGCCAGCAAAAGATGATCCTGGCCCTGCGCGACAAGATCCTCTCGGCCGAGACCCTCACCAATCCAGTACGCTTGAATGAAATCATGCACTCGCTCGATACGCATCTGACCACCAACATGGATTTTTCCGATCTCATGGCTCTGGTGCGCCTGGGCCGCGATCTTCACCCTGCCCACATCGATACGCTGACACTCGATACGAGCGATGCCGGATTTCTAGTGTCAAAAATTGATGCCAATGGCGCCTTTGTCCTGGTACCCAAGTCTGGTGATTTCTCCGATATTCAGTCGGCAGTTGCACACATTTTTGACTCAAGCGCCGCCACCGCAGTTGCCAATCACAATGAACTCCCAGTGACGCCATTCTCTCCCACTGTCGTAGACAAAAACCAATCGATAATCGAAATTCAAAATGGCACCTGGCGCGCTGGGCTGGCCGCAACCTACAAGAAACAGCTTACTGATGCTGGATTTGCCGTGACTGCGATTGGCAACACCCTCGAACGCCCACAAAAAGACAGCGGCATCTATTCGATTGGTGGAAAGGCAAGCCAGACAACCCTGCAAAAATTGTCCAACACCCTTCATCTTTCCATCCGTCAGACACCACCCGCCACTATTGCCCCGGCAGCCACCACCGACATCTTGATTATTCTTGGTACTGATATTCCCGAGTAAACTTACCTGTATGGCTACACCCGCCACAATCGAATCTCATAATTTGCCCGTGATCGCTCTCGTCGGCCGCGTCAACGTCGGTAAATCCACCTTGTTCAATCGCTTGATCGAAGAACAGAAAGCAATTGTTTCCGATATTCCGGGGACCACCCGTACTAACAATGAGGGAGTTATCCTCTGGCGCGGCAAATATATCCGTATCATCGACACTGGCGGCCTCACGTTCCTTGAATCTGTGCCTCTCGAAGCCGACATTATAAAACAAACCGAACGCGCCATGGAAGAAGCCGACGTGATCGTGTTTGTGACCGATGGCGAGACAGGGATCCTGCCGCAAGAAAAAGAATTGACCCGCCGCCTGCGCAAACTCGACAAACCCGTAGTCCTCCTCGCCAACAAAGTAGATACCAATGATGATGAATTGAATGTCATGAGCCCCGAATGGCTGTCCTTGGGGCTTGGGCTCCCCTGCCCAGTCTCGGCAGTCAACGGCCGCAATGTTGGCAATTTTCTCGATGAGATTTTTTCTCTGCTAGCCAAATCCAAACGCCGACCCAAACAAAACGAACATAACAAACAAACCGAAGAAACCATCCGAGTGGGCATCATTGGCCGCCCCAATGTGGGCAAGTCGTCACTGTTCAACCAACTGTTGGGAGAAGAAAAAGTGATTGTCAATCCAATGGCGCACACCACCCGCGAACCGCACGATACGCTAATGACCTACGAATATGAGGTCGGGAAAAAGAAAGTGGAACAGCCGATTGTTTTTGTGGATACGGCCGGTATTCGCCGCAAAGCCCAAGTGTCGGGAGTTCTGGAAAAAGTCGGCATTGCCAAAAGCATCACCGCTGCCGAAGAATCGGACATTATCCTCTTTGTACTTGATGGGTCGGCCCCAATCTCGACCCAAGACCGACAGCTGGGCGGACTCTTGGAGAAACGCGCCAAGAGCGTCCTTATCCTCCTCAACAAATGGGACTTGGCGGAAGACGTGACCGATCACAAGCGCAACGAAATCAAACAGGTGATCTATTCGTATTTTCCTCATTTGGATTTTGCCCCCATACTCTTCGTCAGCGGCCTTACCGGCTACCGCGTGCACAATGTCTTCCCCGTCCTCCTGCAGACCTGGCGCGCCCGGCACACCATTATCCCCGACCAAGCCCTGGAGCAATTCCTCAAACAAGTCACGCACGAACACCGACCCAGTCGCGGCAAGGGCACGCGCCATCCCGAGATTATGGGGCTGCGGCAACTGGCCAACAATCCGCCGGTGTTTGAAATTCTGATCAAGTACCGCACCTCAATTCACCCATCGTACATCAATTTCTTGGAGCGACGCCTGCGCGAACAATTTGATTTCTTCGCTACTCCCATCATCATCAAGATGAGTAAAATGAAACGATAATGCGAAGGTTTTAGGTATTAGGTACTAGGGACTACACTATGAAATTAATTATTGGTTTGGGCAATCCCGGAAAAAAATACGAACGGACACGGCACAATGTTGGCTTTGTCGTGCTTGATACTCTTCACCAATCGCTCGCAGAATACACGCCATCCGCCTGGGAAGCGAGCAGCAAATTCCAGGCCGAGATCGCGGGCTGCACGCTGGGTGGAGAAAAAATAATTCTGGCCAAACCGACCACCTTTATGAATGACTCCGGCATCTCGGTTCAAGCGATTGCGCATTTCTATCAGATTCCGCCGCACGATATTATCGTCGTACACGATGACAAAGACATTCCGCTCGGCGAGATCAAAGTGCAAACCAACCGCGGACCCGCTGGCCACAATGGCGTGAAATCCGTGATTGCACATCTTGGCACCGAAGACTTCACGCGCATCCGGGTGGGTATCCGCAGCTCGGACGAAAAAAAGATGTCCGACACTGCCACCTTTGTGCTAAAAAAATTCGGTTTGTTTGAAAAGAAAACCATTGCCGAAGCCACACAGCAAGCCGTGAACGAAATTCACACCCTCATCCAACACCACCATTCATCATAGGTATGCGCAAAGAACATCTGATTGCCTTCTTTCCAAAAATCACGCCCAAGCGATACCGCAGCCTGATCGCAGTTTGGGGATCGGTGATTCCTGCCTGGCAAGCGGATGCTACCGCTCTGCGACAAGTGGGTTGGGATATTGATGCGGCCAATGATTTTGTCGCATGGCGAAACAGTATCTGCGAACAAAAACTGGAAGAAACGCTGACTGCCGAAGGGATCCAAGTCGTTGGCATCGAGGATGCGGAATATCCCAAACTCCTGAAAGAATTGTACGATCCCCCAGTCGCGCTGTTTGTGCGCGGTCAATTACCGATTGATGCCGTCTGTGTGGCCGTGGTGGGGACGAGAAAATTCTCTCCCTATGGTCGGCAAGTAACCGAAGAACTCGTTGGCGGCCTGGCCCGAAGTAGTGTAACCATTGTCAGCGGTTTGGCTTTGGGAATTGACGGCTTCGCGCACGAAGCAACACTCGCCAATAATGGCAAAACTATTGCAGTGCTTGGGTCCGGCCCAGATCGCGCTCACGTCTTCCCTGCCATGCACCGCTCGCTGGCCGATCGGATTGTTGCCGCAGGCGGCGCCGTGATTTCGGAATATCCGCCGGGTACAGAGTCCACTACCTTTACGTTTCCTCGGCGCAATCGCATTATTGCCGGACTCTCACTGGCTACCCTTGTAATCGAAGCGCCCGAATCTTCCGGATCATTGATCACGGCGACCTGTGCTCTGGAAAACAACCGCGACGTCTTCGCGGTGCCGCAAAATATTACTGCCCCCAATGCCGCTGGACCAAACACCCTGATCAAGCAGGGCGCAAAACCGGTCACCTGCGTGGAAGATATCCTGGAAACTTTGCACATCGAAAAACAAAAACAATTCCAGGCAGCTGCAGCTGTGATTGCCGATTCGCCGGTTGAGGCCAAAATTCTGGCAGCGCTATCACGCGAACCAATCCATATTGATTTCCTCACCAAAGCAGTCAATTTGCCAAGTCCGGTGGTTGGCAGCACGCTCACTCTCATGGAAATCAAAGGCAAGGTTCGCAATCTTGGCGGCATGATGTATGTCACAACACGCTAAAACAATTTCTTCTTTTGCCGAGGCCGAACGCTATTTTTTGTCGCTCGCCAACATTGCAAATCAACGAAGCGACTCCGATGCTCGAGCGCGCCGGCAGAGTACTCGCGCTCGCGTACAGGCTCTCTTGGATCTCCTTGGCAACCCTGAACGAGCAATTCCACGAGTGATTCATGTCACCGGCACGAGCGGCAAGGGATCAGTTTGTTCTTTTCTTGAGAGCATTCTCCAGGCAGACAAACAATCGGTTGGTATGATCACCTCCCCGCACGCAACCATCATGACCGAACGCTGGCGCGTGAACAAAAAATCCATGGCGACCAAAGATTTTATTGCGCTGACAGAAAAAATCGCCGTTGCACTTGATCACTATATACAAGAAACTCCCTTTGACATACCATCGTACTCGGAACTCATGACAGTGATGGGATTTTTGTATCTGGCAAAAAGCAAAGTGGATTGGGCGATTGTCGAGGTGGCTTGCGGCGGACGATACGACGCGACCAATGTATTGCCAAAAAAAGATGCTGCCGTCATTACCAATATCGGGCTCGATCATACGCATATCCTGGGCGAAACAAAAGAAGAAATTGCCGATG
>CAYNXQ010000061.1:0-5900 GCA_964401185.1 uncultured Gammaproteobacteria bacterium
GGCAAGTAGGCGCTGACCCAGGCATTTTTTTCTTGGATCTTTGTCTGAAGATCATCTGGGTCGTAGATCGGGATAAGCTCTGTGACCCAATAGGCGAGATAAATATCAGGCGGGGCAATGGCGATATGCGAGAGATCAAGCGCACGCTCGGTCGCATAAAAACTCAAGCAGATTCGGTTGGTAATCTTTTTGCCATGACGGCGCAGGCCGCACACCTGGAGGAGTGTCGTAGCAAGGAATCGGGTGAGCCACAATCGGGAGTCGCGCACGACGATGAAGACGTCAATGTCGCTCTCGGCCCGGGCAGTGCCTGCGGCTACCGTATTGCAAACAAAAATTGCCTCGAGAAATGGGATGCAGCGGATGAGCGAGGCCGCGCGCTTGGCGATCTGCAGTTTTTTTTCCTGATGCTGTGTGGAGGCTTCGCGGATCGCTATCGTGTCAGCCTGCTTTGGGAGGAAATAGTAGCCATTTTTTTCTTCGATCAGTCCGCTGGTCACGAGCATCTGTAGCTTTTGCTGAAAATCAAAGAAACTACCGGATGTTTTTTTCCAAAAGCGAAACGCGAGTTCGTGCGCAGTCAGCGGGTACGAAAAAATGCCGGCATAAGCCAGCGTTTCTTGGGCTGCAGTAGCAAAAGCAGCATCATCCATAAGAAGTTTAACTTTTTTCACGCAGAGCGATCGGATTGGGATTGATGCCCAGGCGTTTTTCTTTTGCAGACGTGGCCGAAGATTCCAGCGTGTCGGCGACAATGATCGCATCGGCTTCGACTCGGATGATCTGACTAGGATGGATCAGGTATTCTTTGGTACTGATGCGAGAAGATTTAACAATGTATTGGGCGATTGCGTGGCTCTCGAGATCAATCACGGCATCAACCACTCGGCCAAGCACAATGCCGGAAGTTGTTTTCACATCCTTACCTCGCCACTGTTTCCAGGTGATGCGCATACGTGATTACGAAACTTTTGGTTCTGTCGATGGAGCAGTCTTGTTTCGGAAAACAATCAGTTGCTGAACGCCGGTAAGTACGGTCGAGAGAATCCAGTAAAGGGCGAGCCCGGCTGGCAGGCGGAAGCCAATAATGGCGGTCAAGACGGGCATCATGTAGAGCATTTGTTTGTTCATGATCGCAGCCATATCTTCGTCTTTGGCGCCCTCACCAGCCGCTGTGGGCGGGCGGCGAGTCATGAGCATCTTGGCCTGCCAGAATTGCGCGATACCAGCAATAATCGCGAGCACATAACTCACCTGGCTCAAATCCAAGAGGCCCAAGGTCATGGTATTGATGTGGCCCGGATTTTTGACAAAAGGGTAGAGCAGTTCAAAGTGCGCGCTGCCGAGTCCGGCGCGAAGCACCCAATACAGGGCAATGAAAATCGGCAACTGCAAGAGAAGCGGCAAGCACGAGCCAAATGGGTTCACTTTGTGCTCTTTGTAGAGCTTCATGGTCTCTTCGGCAATCACGGTCTGGTTGTCGCCATGCGTTTTTTTCAGCGCATCAATCTTGGGCTGCAGATCGGTGAGCGATTTCTGGGCTTTGATCGAAGAGGCGGTGAGCGGGTAGAGGATCAGCTTGAGGAGAATCGTGAGGAGCACAATCACCACCCCAACATCTGGGATAATATTGTACAAGGCAACGAAGCCATTGAGGATCGGCTGGTAGAGAATGGTTTGGAACAGGGCTTGCATAAAGAAAAAGGTGAGTTTGGAAAGTATAACAAGGGAGGATGAAAAAAACAACCCCGGATTGACGGGATTGTTTTTTTGATTATTCTTTTGATTCGGTTGGTGTTTCTGGAATTTTTTCTTCTGTATTCTCTTCGGTTTCGGCTGGGGCAGCGGCTTCGGGGAGAACTTCGGCAACTTTCTCTTCGGCATCATCGCTCGTAATGGTTTTTTCTTCGCCGCCTTCCTGAACCACCTTGATCTTCCAGCCCGTGAGGTCGGCTGCCAGACGGACGTTTTGCCCGCCGCGGCCGATGGCTAGTGAGAATTGATCGGCAGCCACCGTGGCTGTGGCTTCTTTGGTTGTTTCGTCGAGGCTTACGGCTGCCACTTTGGCAGGAGAAAGCGCGTGCTTGATGTAGCTCACTGTATCATCACTGTATTGGATGATGTCGATTTTTTCGCCGCCCAGTTCGCCGATGATCGTGGTAATGCGGCTGCCACGCTGACCAATGCAAGCGCCAATCGGATCAATGCCTTCGTCGGAAGTAAAGACAGCTACTTTGGAACGATTGCCGGCGTCTCGGGCAATGCCTTTGATGAGTACTGTTCCCTCGGCAATTTCGGGGATCTCTTCGGCAAAGATTGCTTCGACCATTTTCTTGTTCGAGCGGGAGAGGATAATTTCTGGACCGCGCATACCCATAGCCACCGAGACTACATAAAATCGCAGACGCAGTCCTGGGCGGTAGACTTCGCGGAAGATTTGTTCGGACGACGGCACGATGCCAGTGATTTTGCCAAGGTCGACAATCAAAGAGCCGCCGCGATCGCGTCGCTGAATAATCGCTTGCACGATTGCGCCTTCCTGACCTTTGAAATCTTCGAATACCGTATTGCGTTCGGCTTCGCGGAGTTTTTGGATGATCACCTGCTTGGCGGTTTGGGCGGCCATGCGACCAAAATCGCTTGGCACTTCCAAATTGATCTGGATGATTTCACCAAGCGCAGCATCTGCCTTGATCTCTTTGGCAGCCGTAACCATGATCTGCATTTTGGGATTGAAGCGGACAAATTCAGCTGTCTCTTCTTCGGTCAATTCTCGGCCCTGCTCTATTGCTTCAGCGCGTTTGGCGGCAAGGGCTTCCTGCGCTTTCTCCAATTCTTCGTCGCTGACGTCGGGCACTACTTCCTTCTCATCCCACACTTTCATGTCGCCCGTTTCTGGATCAAATTTGACTTTGATATTTTGCTGACGATTACCAAAATCCTTGCGATAGGCAGCGCCCAGGGCAAGTTCCAGCGCTTCGAGCACGGTCTCGTATGTGAGTCCTTTTTCGGCGCAGAGGAATTGAATTGCTTTTGTGATATCCGAGGCCATAGTTGAGATATTAGGTTTTAGGTATTAGGGACTAGGGTTGATTACGATACAAAATGATTGTGTATGTTATTGTGTATTGGAAAATTTGAACAAAAAAAGCAGCTTGTATAAAGCTACTTGAATATTCACACTATACCATAGGGAGAAATATTTGTCAACTTCACCTTTCGTGAAAGGCCGCATAAAGATGGTCATGTGGGTATGGGGCTTGACAAATGGGCTTTTTTGTGCTATACTTATCTGTTCGTTCTTTACAGTATAAATAGGTTAAAATTAGGCTTATTTGCTCGCTTCCTTCCTGCCTCTTTAGTTGGGGATAGTAAGGAGGCGAGGAAGCACTGGTGCATTTCGCATCGGTGAATACGAGCCCAAACAGGTGTCTAGACTTGGCAACGAGTCGTGTGGACACCAGAAGGAGGCCATCATGGCCAATCAGATCAATGTGAACGAGACGGCCGAGAAGGCGATCAACCGATTCATCGACGACCTGAAGGGGCGTCTCCTGGGTGGAAACCCCAACTGGGAGTGGGCTCTGCCGCGCTTGCAGGCCGTGAGCGAGGGGCGCGAGTTCGTCCCCGCTACTGACGAGCCGACGCGATCGGTGCCTCGTGTCACGAGGGCACAGAAGCGGCGTGATCGTATGGCTAAGTGGTACAAAGGTCTCGGATTCGAGATTGACGTGCCGGTCCCCGCCGTCTCCAACGGAAAGTATAAGAAGAAGGAGATGGAGGGGAAGCGGCTCTTCTACCGACCCGCCACGAGCGAGATGTCCTACGACGCGTTCATGTGCGCCGTCGGCCAGTCCGACCACTGGACCGTGACCCACGAGGATCGTAACAGGATCAAGTGGGAAGCGGCCGAGCAGGGGTACTGGTTCTGGGCCGAAGTCCAAAACGACTGCCCGCGGAACAACACGTCCTGGAACGACCTTTCGGGGTCGATCCGCTTGCTCTGCCTCGAGGAGTACGTCATCGTCTGGCACGCCCACAAGGCGCAGACGAAGATCCTCCTCGATCACAACACGTGGACTTGGCTGCGGACGCGGTACCAGTACTCCGAGGTCGTTCTCAGTGCGCTCTACGCGTTCGGGTGCCTTGGCTGGGTCAGCGTCAACCGCGCTCATCCGGTCCACCTGTCGCGCGCGTTTGACGGCGCGGGTGGCCGTTCCGCGGAAGTGATCAAGTCTGCGACTTGATACCTGATCACTTAAAACTAGTGTCAACTTGAATCTTGCCCGAGCGTGTGTCGCAGCACGCTCGGCTTTTTAATTTTGCGCAATTTTTTTGGTATACTTCACACAGTGAAGGTTCGTATATTTTTGTCTTACAAAACAAAAGTTACCGACACTCATTATGAATGCGTGAGAGTTTGTTCCGCCGTGGCGGAATAAAGAGGCGTGTACATATATGTATTTGTTTTTATCACTTCGTATCTTTTCTCGGGCGTACTTGACGCCAAAATCAATATACAAGAAGTGATCCTAATTAGGTTCGCTTCTGGTGATTATGGATGGAAAAGATATATTGCGTGTCGATCTCAGTGCGCTCAACGCGAACGAGTACAATGGCAAGGTCAACGTCAACAACGATCATCCGGACAACCTGTCGAACGCGTATGACAACGAAGGTGGCCGATCCGCGGAAGGAATAATACAAAGGAAACGTCCCGTTATGCGGGACGTTTCCACTTATGGGTCAAGTCCGAGTTTTTTTCGTGTCTGTTTCTTCCAGCCTCCAAGCATTCGACCGATTTCTTGTAGTCGTTCTTGTCGGTAAAGGTACCCCTTGGTTTGATAAATGCCTAGATCATGAACAAGGCGGATAAAGAGTTTCAACAGATCAAGTGTTCGTTGGATTTTCTCCAATCGCACTAACCGTTCTGCCAGAGGAAGTGCATTTGCTTCCCATACACCCTCTATCATCTGCAGTAGGCGCGTTTTTAAAACCTCACCAAGCGCATGTTTTTCTGTCTTGGGGAATTTGGCGGTATCTAGGTGGATTAATTTATATAATTCGTAGAGTTTATGTACCAATCCGAATTCTTCGGTGGCACTTCCTGTGAGCCATCGATCCAACTCGTTGGGGGGGGATTAATAGTCATACATTTAAGCAAGTAATATCTTTGGATAATCTTTTTGTCGCTTGGAACAAGTTTCGTCTTGGGAAAATGGAAAAAGAAGATGTATTGCTGTTTGCGGCTTATCTTGAGGATAATATTTTTTCACTTCATGAGCAACTTCGTCAAGGCATTTATACACATAGCCCGTATGAGCACTTTTTTGTTCATGATCCCAAGAAAAGATACATTAGCAAAGCATCGGTAAAAGATCGAATTGTTCATCAGGCAATTGTACAGGTAATTGAACCGTTATTCGAACGGCAATTTATTTTTGACTCGTATTCATCGAGGATTGATAAGGGAACCCACGCAGCCGTGAATCGTCTCGATACATTTTTACGACAAGCTACTTCTAATTACCACCATACTGTCTATGCGCTCAAATGCGATATTCGTAAGTTTTTTGATTCGGTGGACCATCACATTTTGATAAGTGTTATCGGCCATTCGGTAGAAGATGACAAGCTTATGAAGCTTATTAAACGGGTGATTGAAAGTTATGTTGGAGCGGATGGCACCCACTGCGGTTTGCCACTCGGGAATGTCACCAGTCAATTATTTGCAAATATCTACTTTAATCGGTTCGATCACTTTGTCAAAGAACAGCTGCGCGCTCGATGGTATATTCGTTTTTGCGATGATTTTATCATTCTCCACCAAAATGAGCGAGTTCTTTATTCTATACGTCAACATGTTAAAAATTTTCTTTGGAATGAATGCAGACTTGAGC
>CAYNXQ010000062.1:0-5613 GCA_964401185.1 uncultured Gammaproteobacteria bacterium
AAAAAAATCCACTACAGTTGGGACGCCGCGCGCTTCGGCGACCGGCGCAATATTTTCGGCCGGATCCACTCCCAGCACGCGAAATCCTTTTTCCTTGAAATGCGCCAATAAAATGCCATCGTTGCTACCCAGCTCCACCACCAGATCTTCGGGTTTCTGCAAAAATCGCTTCATCACATCGTCGGCATAGCGCAAAAAATGCTCCGAGAGCTTGGGCATGCCAGAAGAAAGGTAAATATAATCGGAAAACAAAACGCTTTTGTCGACCACGTGGACCAGCTGAGCCAAATTGCAGTCTTCGCAGAAATACACCTCGAGCGGATAGGTGGCCTCGGGCTGCATCATTGCCTCTGGACGAACAAACGCATTGGCCAGCGCCTGGCTCCCCAAATCAATCACTTTGACCAGGTGAGGTGAACGACAAATGCGACAGGTTTTGTTGATGGTCATGGTCATGGAACTCCAAGATGAACGGAGAAAAGTATCGCTATGGTAACGCAGACCAGCAACAGTCGTCAATGGCAACAAAAAACCCACCTTGCGCTTGTGAAAGGTGGGCAGATATATTTACTTTTTTGGAACCGGAATCGGATCGAGCTCGGGCGGCATCTTGACTACCGGACGGACTGCCAAAAACAGGCATCGCGTATCGATCTCGGCCGGACCTTCCTCGGTGGTCATAGAGATCCCATAGAGCCGCCGTTCCTTTGCATCGCCATCGATCGCCAAAAAAAAAGTCGCTGATGTGCTTGTTCCTACAGCCACGATACAGTCTGTACGCTGTCGATTGGGGTTCTCGGCTGCCAGTGCCAGCAATTGCTCCGGCCGTCCAGGCTGATCTCCGAAGGCGGTGATATAGCGTCTGGCATTCGCGGCCGTGATTTCTCCACCCAGATCTTTTCCATCGAACTGGAGCAAATACAATCGAAGGATCTGGAGCGAGGTATACAGGCGTGGCCCAAAGATGACATCTTTCTCATTTCGCAGTCCTTCGATCTGGTCAAACTTATTTTTCTTTACCAGAGCAGGTGCGAGCTTCGTCTTGACGTCCTGACTGTAATCAATCGGGATTTCATAGAATTCCAGAAGCAGACGTGTCGCTGGGATAGGGAGCTCTGGAGCCACCGGTGGTTTTGCCGGATGAAGCTGTGATTGCGGAATGGACAGTCCCGGCGCCGTCGGCCGTGGCGCGCCTGGCTTGGCTAGAACCATGCCCGGACTGCATGCGAAAAGAAAAAGAACGAATGTCTGGACTGTGCGTCTCATGATGTACCTCCGGAAACACTATAGCACATCAAGAGGTATTTTTCAAGTCTCAAGCTGGCCCGAGACCCAGCGCAGCCAAAAGCGGATAATGTACCACATAATCCGCAGTCCCCAGCTGACCAATTTCTTCCAATTCTCGGTGAGGGTGGACTCGCCCACGCGCTCGCGAAATGTGATCGGAATTTCAATAAAAGGAATGCGCTCGGTCACGGTGAGCAAAATAAGTTCGGTGGCAAATAGCGGACTGCCCTCGCGCCATTTGGTTTTTATTTTTTCTATCGCGCTGCGGTGAAACAATTTGTAGGTGCAACCAATATCGGTAAGCGAATTGGTCTTGAACAACACCTCGATCACTTTAGCTTCGAAGACATCGGCCAATTTGCGGAGTAACCCCATGGCCGCGCCGTCGAGGATGCTGCTTTGATTGGTGCGCGTACCAAAAACAACTGTGAAATCATTACTGTATGTGAGCAAACGAAAAATATCCGCTCCGCGAAACGTGCCATCTGGTTCGGCTACCACGATCAAATCTCCCGTCGCAGCCAGAATCCCGGTTTGGTAGGTATAGCCATAGCCCTGACGTTTTTCGTACAAACGGACGGCCGATGTTTTTTGCACTTCTTCATCGGTACCTGGCTCGGCATTGTTATTGACGACAATCACCTCATCCACGACTCCCGTGGCCAAAAATTCTTCGATGGCAGTGCGGACAGAATTTTTTTCTTTATACGTCGCAAAGACGACCGAGACGCGTTTGCCATTCCACATAGCAGTAAGGACTAGAAGTTATCTCTCTCGATGCGCGACGGCGAGAAATCCCAGTGAGAGGCATAGCAAGGCCACATAAAAATTGATCATCCCGAACATGAAGATGACTGGCGCGGGATGAATAAAGAGGGCAAGGATGGCGAGCATGGAGAGCGTACCAGGGATGGCAGCGACAAGGAGAAACAATTTGATCGGATTGTACCGGGCAATAATCTCGACCATGATCTGGGTAGCGATCAAGGCATCACGAACGTACTTCACTTTGGATTTGCCAGTACGTTTGTGATATTGAATCGGAATGTAGCCGACAAAATATTTTTTCAGCATGAACAGCAGCGTGCTCGAAGTGGAAAAAGAAAAGGTGTTGGACAAATCGGGCAAGAGCGGCAAAATCAGACTGCGGCGAATCACACGGAAACCAGAATTGATATCAGGAATCTTTTTGCCGACCACGTATTCGCTCATCCACTTGAAGATGAATCGCGCCAGGCCCTTGGCCCAGCTGGAATAGTACGCCGACCCCGTGCGCGCGCCAACCACCATGTCGAACCCGCGAGAAAAATATTCTACCATCTCGGGAATCTTGTCGATCGGATAGGTGCCATCGGCATCGGTAATCACCACACACTCGTGCAATGCTGTTTGGAAGCCGCGCTTGAGCGAAAATCCATATCCCATATTGATCGGATTACTCAACACGCGCGCGCCCGCATCGGCAGCCACTTTTTCTGTGCCATCGTTCGAGCCATCATTGACCACGATAATCTCGTAGGTGCCAGCCCCCAAAATCTGCTTGATATCAGAAATCACGCGACCAATGGCCGCGGCTTCGTTGTAGGCTGGAATAATGACGCTGATCGGATTCATAGGATTGCAGATTTCTTGTGCTTCACGCGATCATGGAGCACGACAATGGCGTAGCCAAGCAAAAGATAGAGGAAAGGAAAGCTGGGCATACGGTAGCGAGCATGGCTCTGCGGACCCAGGGCAAAGAAGACAAAATAGCCTGCTAATGCCATGATCATGATAAACGCCAAAGCATGCTTGGACCACCCTAGTCTAGACAAAAGCGCCCAAAAAATCAAGAGGTAGACCAAAACCCAGGCTGCAGCGCTGGCGAAGAGTGTGAGTTGAAAAATATCAATGTGCGTGAGCGCTTGCCAGTAGGCCGACAGGTTGCCATGCAGTAACAACTCGGTATAACTCACCCTAGTGGTTGCACGCTCCAGACCAAAGACTTCCTGAAGCATATACTCGTAGCCAGTACCAAAGAGCCCCGGCACCAAAGAGAGGGCGTAATACTCGGCCACCACCGTCGGATTGCGAGCGATCAATTTTTTGGCGGTCGTGGTCATGTAGTGGTAAAAGCGAAACGAATTATTGGCCTCTTCATCGGTATAGGTAGGATTGTCGGCAATCAGTTCGGTCTTCAGGCGCAAAATTGCTGCCTGGTAATCAATATGCTCTTCGGCCGAGACCACAATCGGCGCAATCCGGAAATAGAGCAGGATCGCATCAATGCTCGTGATGCGAAAGGTGCCAAACTGGGCATGCTGGCGAATCGACCAGGGCGCGAGAATCGCAACAAATGCAACACAGACAATCACCGACTCATGCAACCAGCGCAGGTACGCGCCTTTATTTTTTTTCAGGAAATTTTTTGCTGCCAAGAGCACGACCAAGACCACCGGGATATACAGTCCCACCGGTCGCGTGAGCGTGGCCAGCCCCCACACAGCCCCCGAAAGCGCCAGGTCAATTTTTTTATGTGTAGAAAAAAATCGCGCGAGAAAATAGGTGGCAATAATAATCAAACAATTGAACAGCGTTTCAGTTGTGGCCAGATTCGCCGTCATCAGCATGTACGGCTCGAGCACATAGATAAATCCAGCAATACGCCCAACACGATCACCAAACAGCAGTTTGCCAAGGCGATAGAGAAAAACTCCAGCAACGCTCGCCACAATATTTTGCATCACGAGAATTATCCAGGTCGACGCAGCCGGAACCAAATAGGCTGGAACGAGAAACAATGGCAAAAGTGGCGTGCGAAGAGCGCTCGGAATCCCGGCGCGCGCAAATCCCATCCCAGCAATCAAGCTTTTGGTTACCATGATATACCCCAGGGCATCTTCGTTTTCAAACGACAAGACATTGTCGCCGAATTTGTGATAGAGAAAAAAACTGGCGATAAGATGAACAACAAACGAAAGACAAAAAATCCGTACCTCTGCCGGATGTGTCTGTATCCATTGGCGCATTTTTTGCATAAAAAGAGAAAACGACGCTACAATTTTGTGCCACTCGCTCGCCAGCTAATCCCCTTGTAATGATCAATATGAACATTGGTGAATTCCTGCGGATTAAACCAGCGCTCGACCTGATCACGAGTAATAAAATTGGTAATCGGTGCATTGAGTTTATCAAATACGTTGAGCTGATTGCGCCCAAATGATAACTTTCTAAAATTTCCAAAGTAGTGATAGTAGGGTAAAAATGGTAATGGCAGTAAATAAATCGTGTACACCAATGGGTATAAAAGCAATGCAGTTAAAAACCAACTAAGTATTTGAAGTGCACGGTGAGGCAACTTGAGGAGTACGGCCGATTTGAGTGGTTCGAGCACAGCCCAATTCCACCAATTCCCCTCGGTGGCATAGCACCAGATCATCACCAGACCGCCCGGCTTTACAAACGTCTTGATATTGGCGAATGTTTTGTCTGGGTCGACCGTATGCTGTAATACGCCAATGCAATAGGCAATATCATGAGCATGGTCTAATTTCACGGTCGCCAAATCTCCCTCGACAAACGAGACATTGCTTTTTTCCTGATTAAATCGCTGGGCGATCTCAACGGTATTGAGATCAATACCCAATATCGACTTGGCATAGGGCGCTACAAATGAAACGTGTTGCCCACCACCACAGCCGCAATCCACCACTTCTTTGCCGCGAAACGTTTCCATGGTGTGAGGCCAGATCCATTCAGTAAACAAAAACAATGAATCATCCTGAAACGATTCCCACTGGTCCGACCAATTGCGTTGTTTGGGTTGTTCCATACTGTCCATCATCATAACAATATTTTGAAAAAAGAAAAAGGGCGCGGTGTGTGTTTGTGCTTACGCACTCACACCACCGCGCCCTTAAGAGCCAAAAGCCAAAAGGACTAAGCGCCTACTTGCGACCTGCCTTGCCGGCAGGCAGGCGTGCCAAGAACCGGTAGCTGCCGTACCAAGCGCCGCCGACCCACTCGAGGTCCAAGACCCGCTCGCCAGCACCGCCGCCCAAGCACGGGCAGCCGCGATCGCCATTCTGACGCACCCAGACCGAACCGAGACTGACAATCGGATAGACCCGCTGATTGTCCGGGTGGGTCTTGGCCCAGATCAGGTGATCTGCGATGTTCGCCGGGGCGAGACCTCCCTTCTGGAAGTAGTCAAGCACATCAGTCATGCTTGCCGACTTACTCAGGTGTACCTCGATCAACCCCTCGACAGAGGCGTTGGCCTCTGCCTCGGTGATTGGAAAGTGCTCCTGGGTGATATCTTCGTTCACCCAGTCGAACTCGCAGGCG
>CAYNXQ010000063.1:0-5537 GCA_964401185.1 uncultured Gammaproteobacteria bacterium
AACAGTGGGCAGGCCAATTCCTGTTTGCGCATTGAGGAATCCGATCGCTTGATTCGCTTTTCCTGGAATATCAAAAACGATGGTCACCAAAAATAGTCCCAAAATTCCCACCACCCCCCAGCGAATTTTTGCGCGTACCTTGGATGCTGACTGCTCTTTTGGCATAAAAAAGGCTACCGGTAGAAGTAAAAGATGTGCGATTATTGTAGCGGAAAGGCAAAAAAAGGTCAACTTGACCTATGCACATTCTATCCCGAGGGTAAAAACCAGGATCCATCTTGTTTTTTACAATTCATCAACAGTCAAAAGTTCCTGATGAAGGATCTGATGGTTCGAATCAAAGGTAAAACTTCCGACAAACTTTTTTCCTGCCAAAAACAACGGAAACCAATACCGATCATCGGGCCACATGGTATCAAAGGGAATATCCTGTTCGTGAAACCAGGCTGGTTTCATTTCTTCTGTTTCTATCGGCGCTCCGGTAAATTGATTCGTGCTAAAAAAATGAACTTCCAAAATCATGTCGTCATGGGGAAAGAAAAACTCTGCTCGCCCCACTTTGGTCAGATCTCTTGCCACAATCCCCGCCTCTTCGTACAATTCTCTTTTTGCAGCTTCTTCCAATGTTTCGCCGGGTTCAACCTTGCCGCCAAATCCATTCCATTTGCCCATCCCAAAACCGCGCTTTTTTAAACCCAAAAGAATCCGCGGGGGCTGGTGAACAAGACAGAGCGTCAAAATTTTTCTCATACCGCTGATTGCAGTTTTGCGTAGAGTTCTAGCGTATGGCGGGCGTTGGGTTCGATGTCGAGCTCGGACAAGGCAACTGATGGCGGCACCCAAATAAAATCTTGCGCTTCTTCGTTCAATGTCACATGCTTACTTTCTACCTGCACGACTTTGTCGACAAAAATATGCTGTGTCCCTGCTTGGTAATACCCCGAATTCTTGATTTGATCGAATGTGCAAATATGCTCCCCCACTCTGGCTTTGAGGCCGCTTTCTTCCAAAATCTCTCGCTTGAGCGCTTGTTCCAATCGTTCGTTGCGGCGGACTTTGCCTCCAATCATGGAATAGCGATCGCCCCATTTGTGGGTTTTGACGAGAAGAATTTCTCTTTCTGTCTGCGTTTTTTGCGCTTCGGGAGCATACTCAATCATGGCGCCCACGGCCACGACCGATCCAGGCACCATCAGCGCTTCCCACAGAGCATACATCCGCGCCTCATCCCGTCGATACACTGGGCCAGGCAACTTGCCTACTTCCACAATATATTCGGCCAAGTGTTCTGCCCTGGTCACAGAGTTGCGATGCGTGTACACCGGATGATCGACTGGTTTTTCGAGGAAAAAACACGGGATATTGGAAACTTGCGCAATACCCAATTCGTACGATGCGCTTTTGCCAATATAGCCTTCTGGATTTACAAAATAGCTAAAGCCATCTGCGCCCAGTCGCTTGAGATGCTGTAGATAGAGGAGCTCGATCATGCGCGGGTCAGTCTCGGTATCGGATTCAAGCAAGGCAAACCCATCTTGAAATGAGACAATCTCGGACATGCTGGGGGCGAGTACTTCAATACCAGCCCGAGTGAAGATATCATGGACGCGTTTGATCTCGGCAAAATGCTTGCGAAAACTGCCATGAAGAACGCAACGAAATTGAGATCGCATAGTGCCCAAACTATACCAAAGCGCCGAAGCCCTTGACAAGATTTGAGGTGCATGCTACAGTCAAGCAGTCTTGGCGCTGGTGGCGTTCACGAACACTGCACGCCCTCTCGGGTACCCTCCTTCCCGCGCGCATTTCATTTCAAACGTCGTCCCCTCGCGCTCTTGTTGCGAGGCCTCTACGGACCCCTGGATAGGTCAAACCCGCTGCGACCAAGTCCAGGTGGCCCCGACCGAGTCGGGGGTGAAATAGCCAGCGTCAGGACACTTGTTCTTTCTCTCCAATTCGGCGCCCCCTCCCGCGCCGACCCGCCCGTCATTCACTCTCTTCGAATGACGGGCTCTTTTTATTTCACAAGCACCAGCGCCCCACCCTTGAGTCCGCGAATGCCAATGGGCAAATACGGCAGCTGCATATCCCAATGTAATTCTTTGTACAGTATCTTCTGCTCTTCCAGTTTCTTTTTCCACCACTCTAGTGGCACCGAGTAGCGACCATCTTTTTGCAGCACAGTAGTGGTGGTGATGTCCTCGTCGTCGAACACATGAATCGCCAGACCAGGAGCTCGCAGCGCCTGATACGAACACAAGAGTGCATCCCATTGTTTTTCAGTTTCAATAAATTTGAGAAGAACATGACCAAAAGTAATGTCATAAGGACCGTTTGGCAATGGCATGGTGACATCGTGTTCGGCAATACCATCTGCACCTTGCAAATGTTCGACGGTAATATCAAAAGTCGTTAGTTCGACTGGCATTTGCAATAATTTTTCAAAAATTCTTTTGTGATGCGCCACATAGCGCGCGTCCACACAACCGATGACAGCAATTCGCACTGTCCCAGCCGCTGGTTGAAACGGTATTGCCGCAAAAATCTTCTTGAGCTCTTCTTCTTTTACACCAGCCCGACGCTCTAATTCTTCGTCGGATCGACCGGCATGGTTGGCATGATAGGTAGAGAGCGTCATATTAATTACACACAAGTTCTTCAAATCCAGTTTCTTGATCCAGCACTCGCTTGTAGACAGCATCATCGAAAACCAAGATCACCACTTCAACCGTGAACGCCACAGTGCAGCCATCTTTCAAATGTCCGCCAATCACTCGTCCTTCGGTATCTGATAACGAAACGTGGATATGACAACCGTCTGTCGAGATCGTGCCAGTGCCAGAGACAATTTCAAATGGACCATCCCATACGTGGATGATCTGACGATCGGGCGCTGAACCAGGCATACGAAGAATTGCACGATCCAGCCCACCCACGAGTGACACCAAAACTCCGGCCTGGATACCCTTTTCTCGCGCGATCTTTTCTATTTCTTCTTTCAACAGTTGTCCTGGTCGCAGACGAAAAGTGATGTGGCGCATAAAGAAATCATCATTGACAAAAGCGGAATCTATGATATCATAGAGCCCAACATGGAGGCCAATATGACGCGAGAAGAGATCCAGCAACTTCTGGATCGAGAGATGATGGGGTGGAGACTTCATCCCGAAGACAATCTTGACGGTCTAGGCCCGATGGTGGTCCTGGTCACCAGCGGCGACAATAGCGAGCACAAGGCCATGGTAACGATTGCCAACGGCAAGATCATTGCCGTGCAGGCCTAACATTCTACCCTCTGAAGCATATTGCAACCGGAGGGCTTTTTTTATTTATGCCCCATGGCATTTCTTGAACTTCTTGCCTGATCCACACCAGCAGGGATCATTGCGACCGACTTTATGTTCCGAAGATTTGGAAGAAGTATTGCCCACGGGAGAGCCCAATTCTTTTTCGGCACCGGTGAGCGTGAGCTTGTCATTGGCCATAATGGTTGGCGCCAATTCGAACCCAAGTCCAATCTTGAAGAACGAATAAGTGACTTCTTTTTGGATACTGCTCTGGAGCTGATTGTAGAGGAAATACGTTTCTTTCTTATATTCCACCAGCGGATCGCGCTGACCATAGCCGCGCAGTCCAATGCCGGTGCGCAGATAATCAATCGCCACCAGGTGTTCCACCCACAGCATATCAATCGTGCGCAGCAGGACTGACTTCTCGAGTTCATGCATGAGCGATATCCCCTGCTCGGGGCTGGGCGCTGCCGCAATCACGCGCGCTTCAGTTTTGTCATATTCACCATAAATCTTTTCGGTCAAAAATTCCACCATCTTTTCACGACGAACCACATCATCCAATTTGGATGCTCCGGTGCCACCCAGTTCCAGAATCATTTTTTCTTCTTCGGCCGTTATAGACACGATCGTCTTCATGGTCTCGACGATTTCTTTCACATTCCAGCCCGACCCTGGATTATCTGGAGTTTCTGGCTGATTGGTATGGAAAGAAACCGTGAGTTCGACTTCGGCTTCCATCATGCCAAGAATCATTTGTTTGAGTGTCTGCTCCGGCTCTTCTTTTTTTCTTTCAACAATTTCCAAAATCTGGCGGCGGCGTTCGTAAATCGCCTGGCGGTGACGGTTGAGCACATCATCGTATTCCAAGAGATGCTTGCGCATGTCAAAATAGTGGGTCTCCACCTTTTTTTGTGCGCTCTCGAGAAGTCGGGTAATCATCTTTTGCTCGATCGGCATGTCTTCCGGCACATTGAGGCGCGTCATCACATTCTTTAGCCGATCCCCGGCAAAAATGCGCATCAAGTCATCGTCGGTTGATACCAAAAATTGCGTCTCGCCCGGATCGCCCTGACGAGCGGATCGACCGCGGAGCTGATTGTCGATGCGGCGCGATTCGTGGCGTTCGGTGCCAAGAACAAAAAGTCCGCCAGCAGCGATCACTGTGTCTACGTCGGCAGGCACGGCTGGCACGCCGCCGAGTTTGATGTCGACTCCTCGGCCAGCCATGTTGGTCGCCAAGGTCACTGCCCCTGGCCGACCAGCCTGAGCAATAATTTCACCTTCGCGCTCATGATTCTTGGCATTGAGGACTTCGTGCGGAATTCCATTGGCGGTCAGATATTCGCTTAGCATTTCATTCTTTTCTACCGAAATCGTACCAATCAAAATCGGCTGCTGTTTGGCGCGGGAGGCCTTGACCCTCTCGACAATCGCTTTGTATTTGCCCAGCTCTGTCTTGAAAATCTGATCATCATGATTGGTGCGGCGATCTGGCTTGTTGGTGGGAATCACAACGACTTCCAAATTGTAAATCTTGCCAAACTCTTCGGCCTCGGTGACCGCAGTTCCGGTCATGCCCGAAAGTTTCGTGTACATGCGGAACAAATTTTGGAAGGTGATGGTGGCCAAGGTCTGGCTCTCGCGTTGGATCGGGACATTTTCTTTGGCTTCGATGGCCTGATGCAAGCCTTCGGAATAGCGACGACCCGGCATCTTGCGTCCGGTAAACTCATCGATAATCACAATCTCTTTGCCATCGACCACGTATTCTTTGTCGCGCTTGAAGAGAACTTCGGCTTTGAGCGCCTGCTCGATATGGTGCACCAGTCGCGTGCCGCCTTCGGCATAGAGATTGTCCATGCCAAGCCACTGCTCAAATTTGGCAATGCCAGCATCGGTCAGGGTAGCGGCGCGCATTTTTTCGTCAACATTGTAATCAACATTCTCGCGTAGATCGCGCACCAGTTTGGCAAAACGGTAATACTGATCAGTGGCTTGTTCGGCTGGAGCAGAAATAATGAGCGGGGTGCGGGCTTCATCGATCAAAATAGAGTCGATTTCGTCGACAATCGCATAGACCATTTCGCTGCCGGGGCGCATCACCATGTCGGCGATACGCATGTCGGGCGGCGCGTCGGGCGCGGCGAACTCCGCCACGCCGGTGGCGCGGATGCCTTCGTGCATATGGGCGAGCGAAACGCTGCGGTCGGCCGAAACCAGGGCGCGCTTCAGGCCGAAATCCTG
>CAYNXQ010000064.1:0-5032 GCA_964401185.1 uncultured Gammaproteobacteria bacterium
GAAAAAATTGCCGCGCTGGTCAAAGATGCGATGGAAACCGTGGCCAAACTTCGCGTGCCCATCGATGTGCACGTGGCGATTGGCAAACGCTGGGGAGAACTCAAATAAATATGTTTTTGTTTTTGTACGGCAAAGATACCTACCGCAGCCGGGAGCAATTGAAGAAGATGATCGCGAAATTCAAGACCGAACGCGATCCGGCTGGCTACAATGTCACGCAATTGGACGTAACCACAGAAAAAAATCCTGGACGCATTGTCGAGGAATTGTTGGCGCTCCCCTTTTTGGCAGAGAAGCGTTTGGTCGTGGTAGAAAATCTTCTGGCTTCCAAACACAAAGATCTCCAAGAACAAATTTTGAAAAGAATTGCCGAGTCGCGCCTGCCGGAAAGTACGATTGCAATTTTTTGGGAAGCGACTGACGCGTACAAGACCAAAGAGGCCAAAGCGCTGTTTGCAGTTTTGGAAAAAGAAAAATTTGCGCAAAAATTTGATGTGCTCTCTGGGGCGCAGCTGGTGGGTTGGATTGCCGCTCGTACCAAAGAACTCGGCGGAACTATTTCGTCTGCCGCAGTTCAGTTTGTTGCCATGCATGTAGGCGATGATACCTGGGCCGAAGCTTCTCTCTTGGCTCAGTTGGTAGCCTATGTAGGCAGTCGCGAGATTGTACCAGCCGACGTTCGCTTGTTTCTCTCCGAGACTGCCGACGATAGCATTTTCAATCTGGTGGATGCGATTGTGGCCGGGCAAGCCAAATCAGCTTTTGCGATGATTGCCGAGCAGTATCGGATTGGCGAAGATGTCCAATTTATTTTTGCCATGCTCCTGCGCCAGTTCCGCATTCTTCTGGAATTGCGCGATCTAACTGATCGATCGGCTGGCATGCCCAGTGATATCATCGCCAAGCAATTGAATCTTCATCCGTTTGTGGTGAAAAAATCTCTGCCCATGGTGAAACGCTATTCGTTTGCCAAACTTCGACAGATCTATATGCACTTGCTTGATTTGGATATTGGCATCAAAACTGGCCAGGGAAATCCCGAGACACTACTCGATATTTTTGTCGGGCGACTAAGTATTTCTTCTTGACAATTCTTTTTCTTTATCCTACACTTCGCTTTGGAGGAAAAAATGAACGAAAGAAAACAATTCGGAAACACCGCTCAGGAGATGGCGCAATTGACTGCTCAAGCTCAAGCAAAGTCACTTACAAAAGAGGAGCTGGCAGCTCAGGTACAAAAAGAAAATGGGCAAGAAAGATATCGTAGCGATGTTGCCGATATGGCCGATCGCAGTATCCTCCCGTATATCCTTGAAGCTGCCAAACGAAGAGCAAGATTGGGAGAGACAAATTGTTTGTACCATGTTGGTTTTTGGCAGGGAGGAGAAAGAGTTCAGTTTTGGTTCGACGTGGTAAATCGATTGAAACAGTCACTCGAAAAGGAAGGATTTGTTGTTGGTGTAAAGCAAGAAACATGTCAAACCAGTCGAAGCCCTGACAGCGGTTACTATCTCTATGATGCCTATCCGTTCGTCATTCAAGTGAGTTGGTGATTCCTAAATCTTGGCTAAAAACAAAACCCCGCACGACGTAGTGTGCAGGGTTCTTTTTTATTTACGCTTTTGTTTCGGCAGTTTTCTTGAGACTGGCTACCAGGCGAGAGAGCTTGCGGGCCGCTGTTTTCTTCTTGATCACGCCGCGCTTGGCTGCTTTGTCCAGTTTCTGCTGGGCAAGTTTCAGGAGTTCTGTGGCGTCAGTTTTGGCAACTTGCGCTTTGCGGACGGCCTTGACTGCATCTTTGTAAGCAGTGCGGACCACGGTATTGCGGGCTGCGCGTTTCTTGGCCTGGCGCAGGGCTTTTTTGGCATGTTCTTTGATAGGCATAATTTTGGAGTGGACTTTTTGCGAATAAATAGATGATTGTGAGAGCTCCATCACTATACCTTATGGCCTGTGATTTGTCAACAGTTGACAGAGGTCTTTATCTGTGGTATGTTTTCTAGCTATGGCTGCCATGGTGGCAGTCCTCTAGTACAGACAAGGCGAAAACCACAAGGAGAAAACGCCATGGACGGACAAACAGCCAAGCTGATCGCTCGGATTGCCGAGAACCTGCCCGACCTGCCGGGCGAGGTCATGCAGTATTGGATTCAGAACCCGAAGGATTTGCAGGGGTTCTTGAAGGGGCTGGAGAATCCTTGGTCAGTCGTCGATACCACGAACTTCAAGTTCGACAAGACCAAGAAAGGCTGGACACTCGTCGAGGATGTCGGATTCAATCCGGCGATCAAGTCCGTCAAGGACTTGATCCTCACTCCGTTCCTCAAGGATGGTGAGAACTCCATCAACAGCGAAGAGCTCATCAGCCGTGCTCGCGGAAAGCTCAAGGCCAACTACGGCCAGATCCACGCCGAGTACCTGCTCGAGCACCAGGGTGAGATTCCGGAAGAGTTCCGGAAGTACTACCTGGTCTTCTCAGGGACCATCTGGCGCGGCCCGGACGGCCTTCGTTCCGTGCCGTACCTCTGCTGGAGCGGCGGCCAGTGGTACCTCGACTGGCACTGGCTCGACCTCGGCTGGTACGACCGCGATCGTCTGTTGCGTCCCCGCGAGTAGCCCTTGGTGTTTAGGCCTTTGGAACTTTTGGTTCCTTGGCCCTTCCACCACCAATACCCCGTCTTAGCGAAAGCGAAGACGGGGTAAACTTTTTATAAGCTGCTGCAATTTATTCCTCCATCATCTTTGGCCGGTCGAGCAATGTTGGTTCCACAGTTTTTTCGCCGCCAGCGATTTTGATCACATCTTTGTCAATCTTGCCAAATTCCTTGTAGGCCTGATTGTACATATTCACGGTCGTGCCCAGATTGTTGCCCATTTTCCTCATATAATCTTCGTAAGCGATCAGGTGTTTGCCCAGTTGCTCCACATTTTTGCGGATTTCTTTGGCTGATTCCTCGATCTGCATCGCACGCAAGCCTTGCAATACTGTCTGCAGATAGGCTGCAAAGGTGGTTGGCGATACGATGATCACTTTCTTCTCATTGAAAGCGTATTCTATCAAGTTGCGCGTATTGATTTTCACAGCGCCCACTTCATTGATCAGCAAATCATAGTAAATCCCCTCTGCCGGGATGAACATAAAGGCAAAATCCACGGTATTTTCGTTCGGCCGAATATATTTGGACGTCTCGTCAATGCGCTTCTTGAGGTCATTCTTGAATTCTTTTTCCAAGATAATTTTGGCATCCATATCTGTTTCCTCTATAATCCTTCGGTAATTCTCCAGAGAAAACTTGGCATCCACCGGCAAGATCCGATCTTTGACAAAAATCGCTGCGTCCACAATCTCGCCATTGGCAAAAGGATACTGCATTTTGAATGTTCCTGGCGGCAAGATGTTGCTCAGGATCAGCTCTAGCCCAGCTTCGCCCAGACTGCCGCGCGATTTGGAATTGGTCAGCACTCGTTCCAAATTCTTGAGCTGGTCTGTAAAAGAAATCACTTGGCGGTTGGTATCCTCAAGCTTCATGAGTTTTTCGGTCACATCAGAAATGATTTTGGTATTCTGTCCGAACTGTTTTTGTATAGTCTGGTGTATACTTTCTTGGGTATTTGCCACAGTTCTGTGAGTTTCCGTCATTTTCTGATCCATAGATCTGGACAAGTCCTGGATTTGATTCTGGAGGAGAAGAAAAAGGTTTTGTTCACCTTCTTTGGGCTTACCAGCTTCCTGAATTTTTTTGTTCAGCAGCCAGATTCCGATGGCCACAGCGGCGAGGATTGCAACGAGTAGGATTGTCTGCATACAAAGGCTTGATTTGAGGATAAGGTCGATGTACAATACTGGCAATGGATTTTGATTGTTGGCTAGTATAGCACGGGGCAAAGAGAAAACAAATCAACCATTTCTGCAAGTATAAATATTGTACGACGTTATAAAAAGCTCTTGAATAGCCCTCGTAGCTCAATGGATAGAGCAAGCCCGTCCTAAGGGCGAGATGGGGGTTCGATTCCCTCTGGGGGCACAAGGGCCTGTAGCTCATCTGGTAGAGCGCGGCATTCGCATTGCCGAGGTAAGGGGTTCGATTCCCCTCAGGTCCACACTTCGACTCAATTCGTTCGCTCAGTGTAAACTTTTTCTTCCGTTCCATACGAAACAAAAAGTCCGATGTGGTTCATCGGACGTAGTTTAGTCGTAGTCAATATACGCTGTGCTCGATGTGTGAGTAGAGCAATTCCCCTCCTTCACCATCTCGAGCCAAGTCACTGGGTGAAGTTCATTGTGCGGGTGTGCCCGGTCGAATACCCAGCTTCCGCAGACCTTCACCACATCCCCATCGCAAATATCATAGAGTATGGGGAAGTTTTTGCGAATAGGTTCGTCAATCTCCAGCAAGAGCTTTGGCCAGGAATATTCTGTAGGATCGATCTCTACTCGGTCCAGATTGTATAGGCCCGAGAAGCGCCTGCGGATCTTCGCCAGGTACTGATACTCTGGCGACAAGGTGACAAAGAAATTGTAGTCACCATCGCCATCGCTATAGTGTCCACCGGTGATTCGGCCAATCACACAGTGACAGGAATCTTGTTCGATCACCTGGGGGCTGTTTTGGTCTGTGCAGGGCAATGTCGGCCCGTGGTCGCGGATATTGTGTACATCCCAGCCCGAGAACTCATGGAGTATTGGACTAAAGAGCAAGAGTGGCCCAGCCTCCACCCAACTGCGTGTACGCCAGTACTTGAACATGCGCTCCAGGAACCAGCCATGCTGAGTTTGGTCTAGGGGGCTTCGCTGTACACTATACCTCTGGGGTGGAGAACCGACAAAATCCTTGGCTGGGATATTGTAGATAAAAATGGACCAGATGATACAGATTACACTCGGCACAGCAATGATCCACAGAAGCCAGCGGGCGAGCCATCGAATAAACAAGGTTCGGCGTTTGTGATGGGTGTGCAAAAGAACCTCCTGCCATTAGTTTACTAATTTGATATAGAAAGTCAAGCGGTGTATAAACTGTGATCAAAGTGT
>CAYNXQ010000065.1:0-4814 GCA_964401185.1 uncultured Gammaproteobacteria bacterium
GAAGAAAGATTGACACGATAGAGGCCGATCTCCCCAAATGTTTTCGTGAGTGCCAGATGCAATCGAGGAATAATCCAATCCGGATTATTTTTTTTATCCCAGAGCAGATACGACACCTGCCGCGTCTGGAGTAATTGCACCACGCGCGCATCCGAAAATGATTGATAGGTTGCAGTCATGCGATCAATCACAGACGCCGGAAAGCAACCAACACAGACTCCGGGCTGAAAATAGTATGTATAGCCAAAGGCAAAATTGCTAATGTCTTCGCGATGCGCTTCCAGGTAATTGCGAATATTTTCTTTTGGCACGCCAGCCAGGTAGGTGTAGACCAGATACGATTCGAGCAACCGTTCATTGGACACCAATGCATAGAGGGCGCTGCCCGAATAATAGACATTGTCGCGAGTCATGGCGGGAATCCGATCGGCAATCGAGAGCGGCGCAAAAATAGTCGTGTCTTTGGGGGTATTGGCATTGAGCCAGGCAAATGCTACGGCATAGCGATTGTCTTCCTGCATTTGAAGAATGGCTGCTCGATAGGAAGATACCTCGACTATTCCTCCATACACAAGTAAAAGCACGGTTGACGCAGCGCAAATACCCACAATGAGCGACGTCCGAACAGAAAACTTCTTGGGACCGGCAAAGAGTATGACCAACAATACCACAATCGCGAGCGGTGTATTGTAGTACCAATGGTAATGATGATTGAAAATAAAAAGTCCAGTCACTAATTGTTCGTTCACCACGACAAATGCAGTGACGAGAAATGCAAGAAAAAAATCCTGAAGCTCTTTTGTGATCCAGCGCCAAGTTGCAGCTACAATAAGCGCGACTCCAATCATCAGTCGACTGATATTGGGCGCATGGGTATGGACAAATCCAAAGCGCGGCGCGACTTCGGTATAGAGCGGATTTCGCGACACGATCCAGGTGTGAAACAAATATGGAATACCCAGGAGCAATCCTCCAAGTGAAATCCACAAGATCGTCCGCACCTTCCCCCACTCTTTGCGGATGGCTGCTACCAAAAAGAGCGAGCCATTGAGTGCAAAACAAAATGTCCAGGTGAACAGGTAGACAAAAAACGACGCGCCCAAAATAAACATTGCGGCGATACCATAATACAATTTTTCTTTCCCTGTGCGCTGGAATGAACGCCAGAGGCAGAAGAGATAAGAAAAGAAAAACAATGAACTGATTTGTGGCGTTACTGGCCGGCCATAGTCCAGAAATCCGGTATCAAGCGTGAAGTGACCAGTCACGATGGCTGCAATATTTGCCGGATCAACCAAACCATAGGCCAGGACAACAAACGGCGCTGCCACGTATCCAATCCGCCGATCCTCCGCGAGGTCTGTAGCAAACAGATAAATAAAAAATGAAAGCAGACTAACAAAGATAAAACGAAACACCATGGTCGCTTGAATGGCCGAGAGTCCAAACAATTTTCCCAAACCGAACATCAGATATGGCGCGAGCGGCGGGAAGAGGTAGAGCGCATCTTTATTATCCGGAAGATAGGGATCGCCCAACCCGTAATGCTCATCATAGAGTTCCTGAATTTGGGCCACATAGTGCGTTTCAGTATTCGTCTTCAGCATCTCCATCCCGCGATATGCCGCAGAGAAGTGCCAAACAATTGGTGGCGCAGCGACAATCGCCCCGATGGTGATCGAGATCACGATCCCAATCCAGTGCGTCTGCAGGAAATGTTTAATTTTTTCTTTGAGAAATGACATAGGCATCAAAAGTAGATTGTCTCGTGTAGCGCTTATTGAATTCCGCGAGATGGGCTGCAAGATAGGGATTATCTTTTGGCTCGCCACTGATAATAAATTCCGGAAAGTTCTTGGTGGCAAAAATATCTTCGCCAAATGCCACATACGGATTCATCTGCAGGTATTGATGGACTGTCTTGTTCGAGAGTAGAAACCACAGTTCGGGATGATCCACCACGAGCACACTCGTGTGCGCGGGCCAGGTGGCATCCAAATGCTCGGCCAATTGTCGCGGCGCCGGATTGTAGTAAATGCGGTCAGTTCTTTGGAAAAAAAGATGGACTGTTTGCGGAAGAAGCAAAACAGATATCAGAAGAAGAGACCCGTATTGCTTGATCCGCGGCCATGATACACGCTGCAACAGGCTATCGATAGCAGCAGGAAAAAGAAGCAAGACAGTGATATGCGCAGGGAAAAAATATCGATACCAACCAACTGTGCGCAGATAAAAAAACCAATTCAGGATGACAAAGAGGGCAATAATTATCTCGCCTTCTCGCAGCGGCCGTCGGCGCGTTTCAAAAATAAAGAAGAGATAAAAAACAATCGCCAGAATGGCAAAATGAATCGGCGTCACTTCACTCGCAAACCGCATCAGATTTGGCAAGAGTGTGTTCTGCGCAGCATACGGATTGGCGTAGTAGGCCAATGCTTGATGAATACTCGCCGAAGTAAAACCAGCGGGCAAGAGAGTGCGAAGCCAGACAAGAAGTGGTCCAACAGCGCCCAAAATCAAGAGGAGCCAACGCTTCCACGGGAATGTTCGATAGCGAATCGCCAACGTCAATTCCGTAAGCCCCAAAGAGCCCCCAACCAGCATGAGATACACCACTTTGGTAGATGCAGCCAGGCCAAAACATACTCCAGCAAAAAATATCCGTGAGTTTTTTTGTTTTTCCAACAAAAGTAACGCGAGAAGAAAATACAGGAGTCCGGGAATTTCTCCCAATCCCCCGCTCAAACCATTGCCGTAAAACGACGCGAATGTAACGACCAGCGCGATGCCAAATCCCGCAGCCACCGCGGTATACCACTTTCGCAAAAGAAGAAAAGCGGTGACGAGAAATGCAGACGCAAACAACATCATGACAATTTGCGCTTGAGCCAATCCAATACCAAACAGTTTGAATGCCAGAATAATCCAACCCAACAATGGATAGTTGGTACTGATCATGAGCGGCCGATTGGCCACATACTGCCCAGGCGCCAACCGCAAACTATACACACCATTTTGAATAAATGTTTTGGCAATTCCCAAGTTGATGCCATTATCAAACCACGGTGATGGACTGTCGGGAAAACCCCACAAGACTGTGATCAAAAAAATTAGTACGCTACAAAACAAAATCGCCATCGTTCGCTTGCGGTGGTCGGGTGTCGGGAGAGAAAAAAACAGGACAAGCAAATCCTTGGCCGTGCGCGGAATCCGTTTGGCGATATTGTATGTTGTTTTGCGTCGCTCTTCGCATACCACTGGAATCTCTTCGCTTATCAGGCCCGCGGCCTGCGCACGCATGACAAATTCGGTATCAAAAATTTCTCGCTGGGTCTTGCACGCCTGAATCACCGGTACCATTTTTTCTCGACGCAAGAGCTTCATGCCATGGGTATCGGTGCCGTGAAAACCAAAAGCGCTTTGGAGGAGTAGATTGAATGTTCGGGTAATCGCGCGACGAATCAGTGGTCGAGTGTCTTGTGCTCCCTGCATGGTCTTTGACCCGACCACCATATCAAGATGGTGTTGCTGCCCCAATACCAACGCTTTTCGGATAAAATCTACATCCCAAAAATCAATGTTGAACAAGACAACAAAATCACCCGTGGCTTCGAGCAGCCCATGTTTCAAGGCTGGACCATACCCGGCATCGGGCAAGTGCATCGCGCGAATAGTCGCGTGGCGCTTGGCCAATTCTTCGGCAATCGCATGGGTGCGGTCGTGACTGCCATTTTCCACGAGCAGCAATTCGTACGAAATCTCGGGCAACACCTGCTGCATCTGGGCAACCATCCGCTCGACTTCGGTCTCGAGGATGGCTTCTTCGTTATAAATTGGGATAACAATAGAGAGTTTCATGAGTCCTATCTTATCGGAATAGAGCCAAGAAATCAACTCCTACTTCATCCATTTCTCGTACCACAATTGGAAGACGATGAGCGACCAAAGTTGCTTGCGGTGATCCGAGGCCCGGTTCATGTGCTCACTCACCAATTGCTGCACCACAGCAGAATCAAATACTCCTGTGGCGCGAATATTTTTTTCCGAAAGAACTTCCTGGACAAATGGTTTTAATTCTTTGGCAAACCAGGCCGAGAGCGGCACACCAAACCCTTGCTTCTTGCGGTACACAATATCTTTCGGCAATTTGTCTTTCATTAATTCCTTAAGCAAATACTTAGTCGTCAGCCCATGCAATTTTTCTTTTACATCAATACTATTTACAAAATCGACAAACTCATAGTCCAAAAATGGCGCCCGTACTTCTAGTGATGCCGCCATGCTGGCTCGATCCACCTTTACCAATACCTGGTCCATCAGATACGTCCGCAAGTACAAATAAATTAATTGATTCCACCTGTTTTCCTTACTTACGTATTCGTTACTCAAATATCGATCAATATCGTCGAACAATCTCCTAGATTCTACATTCTGAATTCTTGATTCTTCGACAAAGGTTCCCATCCACGCATGGTGACGATACTGTTGTGACACATTCAACCCCTGCAGTAATTGATGAAGTTTAAACCCAAGATTAAAATGTGTGTGAGACGTAGGGACAAATTGTTCAGCCAATTTTAATACAGGCGCGCCCATCTTGAGCAGTGGGAATAATCGTTCGGTCATAAATGTTGGGTAGCCCAAAAACAATTCGTCTCCCCCATCTCCGCCCAGCGCGACAGTAACGTGTTCCTTGGTAAATTTGGAAAGAAGATACGTCGGAATAATCGAATAGTCCGCCATTGGCTCATCGAGAAACGAAGCCACGTGTGGGATAAGATCAAGCGCTTCCTTGGCTTCTAGGCGATGCTCAT
>CAYNXQ010000066.1:0-4790 GCA_964401185.1 uncultured Gammaproteobacteria bacterium
CCAACGCGCGGTGGATCGATGGGAACATCGTTATTTCTCCAGTGACGGGAAAAGGTCTTCAGATTGCCACTCCAGCGCAAAGGGGAGGAGGTGAAATCGCCGCACTCCTGAATGATTTCGCCCGAGCAAGATCTCTTTCTTCGTGTCTCAAGAACATTCAGAAGGAAAGCGAGAGAGAGCAAGTCATGGAACTTGTATCGACTTTTGTCACTATGGGTGTTTTGCAAGTCATTCGGTGGTGAAAAAAAGTTATTTGTATTTCTTCTGGCGTGAATGCCATGAGGCGGCCCAATAAGTCGCTGCCAGCGCTTTTGGAAAAAGTTGTCCTTTCTTTTTTAAGAATGGATCTAGCCCGCATTTCTCACAGCTCACTTGACGATGCGTGATAACCAGTAAGAGAGCCCTCCTTCCGGTCGCAAGCTCCCTCAAGGCAGGGCTCAGATCAGGAGAATTTTCTAGATCTTGCTTTATTGACGGACTGAATGCAGTTTTTCAACAGACCAGTGCATTGACCGCGACCGGCTTGAACTGCAAGGGCTCGCTTGTCGTGGACGGCAAAGCTAGGCGGGGGCGTAATGCCGCTGTAAATTCCAGTAACATTGCATGAAGGTTTCCCGCCACGGGTAGCTTGTCGCCATATGCACGACAATCCGCCGAATGCTGATCGTGACTACAGCGCCAATTTTGAACAACCTCTCCCGGATCGTCCAACATTGGGCTGACGCCATCTCGGTATTTTTGAGGCCGACTCTTCTGAGTTCAGTCATGAGCAAATACGCCAAACCCGAGAACCAAAGCCTGAGCTGATTGGCCCGCATCGTGTGGGTACTGGTGCGATCGGCGAACAAGCCCATTTGCTGTTCTTTGATTCTGTTTTCCATGTCGCCCCGTTCGCAGTAGAGGTCTTCGTAGAGGGCTTTTGCTGTGTATTCTGATTTTTCAATGCTCGTGACCACAAACCTGGGATTTGACCCCTTATCAAGATGCTCGGCTTTGGCCACCACACGACGTTTGCGGCTCCAGGTTTTAAGGGTTGCGTACTTGAGATTCCGATAACGCTTTTGGGGTTGGCCTGTTCTTTTAAATTTCCGTTTTGCTTTTTTGAGATCCTTTTTGATCATCTTCACGAGCCTTGTGTTTTGGGCCAGGCCCAGCACGTAATCAATACGTCTTGTCTCACACCAGTGCATAATTTCTTCTCGGCAAAAACCCGAGTCGCCGCGAACAATGATTCTGGCCTTGGGGAACTTTGCCCTGATCTTCTCGACACACCTGGCTAAATCCTCAATTACGCCTTCAAATGGGTCACAACCCGATGATCGAAGGCGGCTTGAGAGAAGGTCATCGCCACAGAAAATGTAAAGCGGCAGGTAACAGTGGCAATCATAATAGCCATGAAAGAAGCTTCCCTCTTGATTTCCATGGGTGGGGTCATCGGTGGCATCAAGATCAAGCCAAATCACCAGAGGTGATTTGGCTTGACGCTCAACGAACCAGTCGATGAAAAAATCCTGGATTGAGTATTCGTTGTAGACGATCTTTTTGTATCGGCTCTTTTGGCTGGCATCGGGCTTGGTTAATTCAAGCCTGTTTAAAGTGCTTTTCCCGGCCAGCGCTTTTGATCTATCTCTGGACTTCACACGTTTCTCGCCGAGTACGTCGGCTTTATCCACCAACGTCGCAAGCAACGGGTCATGTCTGATAAAATCATGGTCGTTGAGATCCTCATAACCCAATGCCAAAGCCATTGTCCTTTGCGCGATTAAATCCCTCACGGTGTGCTCAATGGCGTCGGGATCTCGAAAGTCAGTGAAGCATTTGGCGAACTTGTCGATAAGACCGCTACCCCGGGCGACTTCCCGCAAAAGTAGGCCACCAGCGTCGGAGGTGACATTGCCCCCGTCGAAAGAAGCCGTCACTTTGCGGCGTCCCAGTGCTTGAAACTCCAATTGTTCTTGATTACACTCTGTCATGGTCAGCTGATCTCCCATCGTAGGCTTCAACACCACGATGGTAGCGGGTTACACCGAAAAATCAGCTGGCTTTTTTATTTTTCAGTGAGAAATGCGGGCTAAGGCGGTGTTGCTGGCGAGAGCGTCGCACATGAGTTTCGGCGGCCGGGCCGTTGGACACCGCTTTTCAAGGACGGCACCAAGATTTTCGCCAGCATGCCTGTTGCCGGTAAAAAATAATGCCACCTCATGGCCAAAGACGTGGGAGATGATCCCTGATGTGTATATACCGGTACGTTCGGCGTTTTCTTTTGTAAGGCGTTTTTTCAATTGCACAATACGCATTCCGGTGTCGTCGGCAAAAAACAGCTCCCCCTGTGCACCCCATACTTGGAGTCTGCCAAAGACCGGATACACATCATTCAAAACATCCTCGGCCCAGTCCCACTGCGTACTGTCCGGCACGGGAGTGTTAAAAATATCTTGGAGCTTCTCGTTACGGTAAAATGGGATTCCCGATCCGTAACGAAAGATCACGGCGATACTCTTTGCCGTCGGATCCGCCCGGGATTCACTCACATCAGGAGGGAGGGCTGCCGTATAAAACGCCAGACATGTCGAACAGCGGAGTTGCTGGGGTTCATAGATTTTCGCTTTGATCGGCGCTTGACCTATGAGCCGCACCACGCAACCCACACCAAATTCGTAAAGTTTCCCCCTGCCGCATTCGGGGCAGGTGTCGCCAGGCTTGAGCGATTCGTGATCTACGGAAATCCTCTCGGCATCGGGGTAGTCATCACCACCGTTATGGCCCTTGGGTTTTGACTCTTCATTACTGTTCTTGGCTTCACGCGAGGTTTCCTGGCCTCCGGCTGCGGGGCCCTCTCCATTCTTATCGTCATCATTATTCTTGTCTTTTAGGCCGAGGTTTTCTGCTTTCTCGGTTTTAATACCAAAAAGCCTCCGGAGCCGGCTGATGGTGAGGTCTTTATCTTCAAGTTTTCGTCCCATCCAGAGCATGGCAATGACGATGTCTTTGAGTTTTTGCCGTTGCTCTTCAGGCAAGTTGCTGTTGTCGATGTCATCCAGCAGCTCTTTGACTTCTTTTGATGTCAGATCAAGATGCTTTGGTTCGCTCATGATGTCGTATTATGAATTGAAACCGATTATGGTTTAGGGATCAAGCTTTTTCCAATCCTTGGACATCATGGAGCGCTCAGGATTCCCGTTCCAAAGCAGCACCGAAAGTTCTCGGGCGAGAAGCTTGACATGCGACCCACCCTCGTCGGCGGCGCTTTGAGATTTTTGCTTTGGCCAGTGGAGAAATTTCCCCTCGGACAAGCGCTTTTGAAGTAACCAAAAACCTTGCCCGTCGTAGACGATCATTTTTATACAATGAGAACGCTTGTTTCTGAACACGAACACAGCACCTGAGAACGGATCTTCCTTGAGCTTGGATTTGGTAAGCCCAACCAGCGAATCAATACCACACCTAAAATCAATCGGCGCGATGTGAACCATGATCTTCATCTGCGGCGTAAGAAGAATCATAACTTGGAGATCCGCTTCACAAGCTCTGCCACGGCACCAACGTTACTTGCGGGCATCGTCACTGTGATTTCTTTTTTTGATGAAAGTTTCACGCGAATGGTAATGACCGACGGCGCTGCCGCGGTCGGCATGGCCGTCGCCGGCACCTCGACAAATTCACCGCTGGCCACCACCGGCACCGTCGACGGCGACAACTTCTGCGCCGAGATTCCAAGCCGCTGTGAAACGTTGGTCAGACCGTGCTCGCTCACCAGGCCGCGCGCCATCGCAATCAAATTTTCGGGGGTTCGCTCGTATTTCTTAGCTTTCGAGGCCCGCCACTCGCGAAACGCGGCCTCAACTTCTTCCAGCGTCGGCATACACATCCTCCGACGCTCATTTTATCTATGATGCAGTGATTAACTTAAGCAGTCGCTCCGGTGGGACACTTTAAATCCTGTTTCTTTCACAAAGATTTGTTCCTGGTCCTTCACACTCGGAATATCTTTAGAAAGCTCTTTTATGAGGCTAACCGGGTCAACTCCTGTAGGTGCGACTACCAGATGGCTCGCCATTATCTGCCAGTCATCAGGGCTATCAACAATGACTTCATAAATAGTGTCCCACCGAGGAGATTGTTTGCGGTTAGGTAGCCGGAGCTAATAAAATCACGCGCTCTTTGTAATTCCACGGGAGCCAGGCGTCCGGATTTTCTTTCACATCCCTGGCAAAGGTTTGGAGCTTGGTGAGGTAGTCAAGCACGTTCACCTTCGCGCGCTTCGCGGTTTGGATGATGCTCATCATGACGTCGCCGACCAGTGCCCCCATTTCAGTTTGATAAAAGAGAGAATTTTTCCGGTGGAGAACTGACGTTTTCAGGAGCTGTTCGACGAGGGAATTTGAGAGCGGGAAGCCCGGCTCCTTGGCGAACATCGTGAGCTTCTCGTAATGGTTGATAAAGTATCGCATGACGTCGCCCAGTGGACTGTTGGGTTCAACACGTTTTTGGGTGAGATTCTCCTCGCACCAGTTTTTAAGTCCCTCCATGATCGGTAAAGAGTTGGTTTTGTGATATGCCAGACGCTCATGGGGGTTAAGCTTGCAGAGCTTTGTGATCTTGTCGTTTTGGTACACCGCTTTCAGAGTCAAAATGAAGTGGCCAGCTTCCTCGGGGTATTTGGGCAGTACGTCCACATAACCACGCCTTGCGTGATCAAGGCATCTGGCATCATTGATTTCGATGTCGACGCCACCTAAGGCGGTGTTGCTGGCGAGAGCGTCGCACATGAGTTTCGGCGGCCGGGCCGT
>CAYNXQ010000067.1:0-4737 GCA_964401185.1 uncultured Gammaproteobacteria bacterium
CCTGCTTACTATGCCTTATCTGCTGGTTACTCCTGTGTTTGCCCAAGCTGGAGCCAAATACGGTTTGAATGACGCCGCCAAGGCTGCTCAATTGAGTACGTCTGACACGGTTCCAAATTTGACCGGTGTGGTGATAGGTTCATTGCTTTCCATCGCGGGAGTATTCTTTTTTCTTCTCATGACCTACGGCGGATTCCTATGGATGACTGCCCGCGGCAACGAAGAACAAACCAAGCATGCAATGAATACGATTACGGCAGCCGTGATCGGCATTTTGGTCGTGATTGGTTCCTATGCGCTCACGACATTTATTTTGGGAGCGACCAAATCAAGCTAATATGAAGATTCGCAATTTAACTTTTGTTCTCACCACTGCGCTGTTCATAAGCGGCAGTTTGCTGTCGCCAGTTTTTGCCCAGAGCGATGCTACTTTTGGTCTTGGGCGCACGGCTGGAGCAGCTGGACTTAAAGAAATAGGAGGAGGAGATGTGCCGACTCTTGTTGGTAATGTGATTGGTACCGCGCTCTCGATGATTGGCGTGCTGTTTTTTATCCTCATGGTCTACGGCGGATTCCTATGGATGACTGCCCGCGGCAATGAAGAGCAAACCAAAAAAGCCTTCAATACAATTACAGCAGCGGTGGTTGGCATTATTATCGTCATGGCCTCGTACGCGATTACTACGTTTGTTTTCCATAGTGTGCAGAGTACACCAGCTGGAGGCGTTACTGGATCTTGTCTTTCTCCGGGAGGTCCTGTGGCTGCTTGTGCTACAATTACTGATCCTACGACATGTAATGCAACAACCGGTTGTGCCTGGTCTTCAGGTTAAAAGTATAAAGTAAAGCAACAAACTGTGAATAATTTGAAAAACAATTTTATTCTATTGGCAGGCGTATTTTTTGTTCTTTTGACACCAGCGGTAACATTGGCACAAACACATCCAACTATTGGGGATGCGGGGACACTTGTTGAACAGACTCGAGTGCCAACTGGTTTGCCGAGTGCTGATGCCCAGACGCTGGCAGGGACTCTGATCTCGGCAGCGCTTACGATCGTTGGCGTGGTATTCTTTATCCTGATGCTCTATGGCGGATTCCTATGGATGACTGCGCGCGGCAACGAAGATCAGGTAGATCGGTCCAAACAAATCATTATCGCCAGCATGATCGGGATCATTGTGATCGTGGGGGCCTATGCGATTACCCAATTTATCATCACGGCGGTAGTAAATAGTGCAAAGTAATTCGTCACTTATGAAAAAATTGTTGATTATCCTGTCGATGCTATTTACCCTGTTGCCTGGAGTTAGTTTGGCGGCGGGCAATTTGAACAATGCTTTGGGAAATCTGGGCACAACCGGAGCAAAGGCAGGGACGACCCAGGGCGATGTGGGGAGTGTGCTTGGCACATTGATCAACGGCGCCCTTACGCTCGTTGGGACGATTTTCTTTATTCTGATGGTCTATGCTGGGTATCTGTGGATGACGGCTCGCGGCGAAGAGGCGATTATCGACAAAGCCAAAGATATTATCCGCGCTTCGATTATCGGGCTGGTCGTAATTCTTTCGGCGTATGCGATTACTGTGTTTGTGACCAGTCGTTTTGACACTGGTGCCGGCGGTGGCGCTCATTGCGAACCATCTATATCCGCAGATGCAACTACTTGTCCGGGTGGCACCGGCGTGTGTGGCGGTTTGGATGAAGCTGCTTGTTCAGCCGCGCCATCATGCTGTACCTGGTTTGTGAGTGGTAGATAATCCATGATTTGATTTTGAAAAGTATGAAAAAATTTCTATTCGTTCTCGCCAGTTTGATTATTTTTTCTCCAAGTGCGACATTCGCAATCAATCTTGGCACCGGCAGTGGCAGTCTGCTTCAGGGCACAGCGGTTGGAGCAGGGTATTCGCCATCCACTGGCGAAACCACATTTTCCGAAACTTTGGGCACCGTGGTAAAAGCCGCGCTCTCGCTGGCTGGCGTTATTTTCATGGTTCTGATGGTCTATGCTGGATTTCTGTGGATGACAGCTCATGGCAATGAAGATCAGATCGACAAAGCGCAGGACATCATCCGATCATCGGTAATTGGGCTTATTATCGCGGTTGGCGCCTACAGCATTACAAATTTTATTTTGCCAAGAATATTGCAAAGAACTACTGGGCCATCTGGGGGAGCTCCGACAGTTGGTGCACCGGCATCTGGACCATCAGGGACGTTCACTGATCTTACTGGACAGTGTGCTTGGATACTGGGTGATGGAAGTAATGGTAGCGAAACAGGGATCGCTGATTCTGGAACTTGTGGCAATGATTGCGCTTTAAAAGCCGCGTCCAAGGGTACAAACCTGACGAGCTGCACATTTGGTGGTTGTCGTTGGACACTTGCTTCCGGTTCAGATGGCAGTGATACCGGTGTCACTGATGCTTCTACTTGTCAGACAAAATGTCAATCAGTCGCCGACAGCCTTGGTACGACCTACTCTACATGTACGTTTGGAGATACGACACAAGTGAGATAATTGAATAATGTATGAAAGGATATTTACGATTATTATTGCTTTCGATTTCGGTATTTGCCGTCAGTATTTTTTCATTTTCTCCATTCACAGTCCATGCAGTAGATCTCCAGGGGCAGATCAATGCCCAGCTGGGTGGCGCGACCACCAAAGCCGAAGTAGGTGCGCCAGTGGATCCGCGCGAAGCAACGGCTGCTCTAGTCTCGGTATTCCTCAGCATTCTAGGGACCGTATTTCTGATTTTGATTATTCTCTCGGGATATTGGCTGGTCACTGCCCGTGGTGAAGAAGAAAAGATCGAACGCGCCCAAAAAACAGTGCGAAGCGCGATTATTGGTCTCATTATTGTCCTCTTGGCTTACGCGATTACGATTTTTGTCAGCGCCCGAATTGTGGCAGTCTCTGGAGCGCCAAGTACCAGCGCCAGCCGGCCAGCCGGCTGCAATGTCTGGGGAGCATCTTGGTTCCGACCAGAGTGCAGGTGACGGTTTGTAAGCACATCAGGCAGAGTAAGCAGAATAAGTAAATATGCATATTCAATTGGCTGCGGTGAGTACAGAAATCCAAAAACAATCGGCCGCCTTTGCCGGCAGCCAGGGAGCCAATTTTGGCGCGGCGCAAGATCCCCGCGTAGTGGTTGCCTTGGTAGTCAATTTGCTTTTGGGCTTGGTGGGAACGCTTTTCCTCGTCTACATGGTCTACGCTGGATTCGTGATTCTCACTTCGCGCGGCGAGGAAGACAAGATTAGCAAGGCAAAATCTACTATCCAGACATGCATCATCGGAGTCCTAATTATACTTATGGCGTATGGCATTGTCTCGTTTGTCACGAGCTCACTTCTGCAGATACGCGACGTGCCGGGCACGATCAACTTTCAATTCTTTGGCAGTACCAATGACAATGGCCAGTTGCGCTATCCCAATACCGATCCGCTGAACCCTCCCAATAGTTCGTTTGCGCCAGGTGCCCTGAATAGTGGCGGAAGTTACGGCATTAGTTTTTGACGTCGAAGATTTGATCAAGAATAATCTCTGCCGCTGGGCGGAGATTTTGTTTTTTGGGGGTTGGAATCACATCAGGATGCTCCAGATAATAGAGAAGATCATCGGGGGTGTGGGCTACCACGCCAGCTTGTCGCTCGAGAATAAATTGAGCATTGTGTTCTTCTTGCCCTGGGATCGGCTCGATTGCGATCATCGCCTTGCCGAGCACCATACATTCGCTCGTCGTGAGCCCTCCTGATTTGCTAACAATCACATCGGCCAGGCGCATATATTCGTCCATCTCGTCGGTCCAGCCAACCACGCGCAGATCAATCCCAGCTGGAGCGCGCAGAGTTCGGAGTTTGTTCTCTAGTATTTTACTTTTTCCAGCGATGACAATCACAGTCGCTGGCGTGTTGGCTGCAAGAATAGTGCGCGTAATCCGATCCGTGTGGGCCAGACCCTGGCCGCCCGAGAGTACCAGAATGGTTTTTTTGTCAGAAGAAATGTGGTGTTTGGCACGAAGCGTTTCGATTGATTTGTCTTCGGAAAATGCAGGGGCAATGGGAATTCCCGAGACCGTGACATCTTCTTTCTTCCAGCCGCGATTATGAATCTTCCAGGCCATTTGCTGTGTCCCAACAAAGAAATGGATGGTTCCAGGCACGAGCCAGAGAGCGTGGATATCGTAGTCCGTAATCACAACCGAGACCGGAGCGCCTATGCCAAAACGTTTTGGGGCATTAAGCACCAGATCGGCCGGCAAGAAATGAGTACAGATGATTTCGTCGGGGGCGAAATCGGCAATTGCCTGATAAAGTCTAGTAGAATTGAGTTTGGTCAATCGCTTGGTCAGACGCTTGAATCGTTCGCCACTCTTCCGTCCGTTCAGCTTGTCATAAAAGAATCCCCAGAGTTCGGGCAGACGCTTGACCAAGATATCGTAAGAATGGAGCACGGTCCGGCGCATCGGTATCGAAACATAGTCCATGACATCGAAATGGACAACGGTGACTTCGGGATAGCGCAGCAAGGCAGTCTGGCGCAGGGCCTCGGCGGCACGCATATGGCCAGCCCCGGTCGACGCCGATAGGATCAGAAGTTTCTTCATACCCCTTCATTTTAGGCTATTTTGGCGGAAATTACAAGGTATGCCCAGGCAGACTTGACAAAATTCGTTCTATCAGGTAGGATGGTGGACTGTAGTTGGGATAGGAAAAAAGCAGGTAAATGC
>CAYNXQ010000068.1:0-4704 GCA_964401185.1 uncultured Gammaproteobacteria bacterium
AGCCGTAGGCCGCAAGGCCTCGTGGGTTCGAATCCCACCCTCTCCGCATAAAAAATGACAGTCAAAACATGGCTGTCATTTTTGTTCCTGTGAAGTTGGAGATTATTGTACCGTGATGTCGGTACTCGCGTCGTTCCAATTTCCCGCTTGGTCGAAGACGCGGACCGTGATGTGGTATGTGCCTGCAGAAACAAAGGGAATGGCCAGCGGTGTTTTTGTGGGAAAGAATGTGCCGCCGTTGATCGAAATGAAAAAACCAGGAAGCAGATCAGGATCGGAAGAGAGATCCTCGTTTTTGAGTTCAAACCGTACGAGTTCGCCTTGCTTGATATGATCACTACTGGTTTTTATGATCGGCGGTGGGGGGGGTAGAGTGTCTATTTGAACGTGATAATGAGCCACGCCGACCAGTTTGTCTCCACGCAATTCCTCTACGTGAATATACCATGCGCCATCGGGAACAATAATAGTTATTGGCGAAGTGGTGGTGGCAGGTCCGCTGTCTGGAATCGTATTTGGCATCGAATCAAGACGATAGCGATAGGTATCGCCCGTCTGCATGCCCCACGACAGAGTGACGAGATGATTGGAATACCAGGCTTCGTGATTCGGGTGGCTCGGCGAAAAAATAAAGAACGCCGGAGTAGAACTGGCAGATTCAACGCCTTGAATCGCAAAATATCCGCCATTGATCGTCTGTCGGAGCACATCAGTCCCCAGCCCATCATTGGCCAGCACCTGGGTTTCTGGAGCAAATGTGAGAGCAAATGGTCCTGTCTGCTTGGGCTGAACAATCAGATCAGCGACAATGCCGTGGATTCCGGTAAATCCCGGGTTGGGAATGAAGCAGGTGACCACTATTCGCCCATGGACTGCATCGATCTCTTTGTGGAAGAAAAAATCCGGTGAACAGATAGATTTGTCTGTAAAGATATCACGCACGGTGAGGGTGCTTGTGTCATAGTTCAACACCACGTGGATCGTGTTTATTGCCTCTCCTCCGGGCGAGACCACAACTTCAATTTTTTGCTGGAAAGCGGTATCCATGACTCCAGAGTCTGGTTCAACTGCCAATATGGAGTTGTAAAGCGCAAAGGGCGGCTGAGTGAGGGTGGGGGTTGCCAAGTTTATATATACGGTGATAATGACAAACAGGCAGGTAAAAATGACCACCGAGAGAATGGGAATAAGGCTGGTAGCTTCCTGCCGAATTTTCTTTTTTTCTTTGGCAACCAGCCAGAGCGCCAAGACAAAAAACAGAAGAGCCGAGGACATCGATCCAAGGATTGCAACCGTGCCTGGCTGGGCAGGATCGAATATAATGATGCAGCCGATCAGCGTGTGCGTGCTGTCGTAGAGCGGGACGTGGTGCGCAAGGTAGATGCGGTCATTGAGATGAAATGATTCCGTCCACATGGGGTCACCATCGCGCATGAAAGCTGTCTGCGGGCCGAAGTGGGTCGAAAGGAGCGCGGTGGACGTCGAGTCCGAGAAACTGGTTGCGACAATTCCCTTGGTCAAGCTAAAGAAAGCAATTTCGGTACCGGCATTGAGATAGGTAGATGCAAATTTTTTGGCATAGGCATCGGTTGGGGTGCGCGAAGCAAAGAGACCGCCAATGATTGCGTCGTGATCAATAATGGGAGCGCCAGCACGGAATACCGGGCTTCCATTGGTCTGTTCAATGCCAACAAAAATGTTCCCCTGCGCCACGCTCTCTCCCCAGGGTGTAGTCTGGAACACATAGTTGCCGCGCCGGTCTGGTTCGGCTGTGCGCGATAGCAGGACACCATGCTGATCAACGACGGAAATATTGTCAATGTTACGAATCGCAGCTTCTTCGCTCGTAATACCAAGGAGACCAATCGCATCACGGGCAAGGAGTGCTGTACGGATTGAATCATAAGCAACCAGTTCTGTGGTATTTTTGGCTAGTGTTTGGAGTTCTTGATTCACGCCGTCGGCCACTTCAGTTTCCGTCACTTTGGCCAAATGCGCACTGACGAGAGAGGCAAGTGGGTGCCAGGTGGCAAAGAGAAGTATCGGCAACGCAAACAGTGCTCCCGCCAGAATCAATAATTTTTTTTGCCTGCGGAAGATCGTCATAGAGTACTATCTATTGTACCATGGAAGCGCTTGATCTGATAGATGTTTTTTCAAAAAAGTCTGCGACGATGTATACTACAACAAAATATGCTTCATCTCTTGGTATGATAAATATTCTTCTCTCCATTCTCATTCTCCTCATTGAAATATCGGTTCTTATCATTCTCGAACGTCACGATCGCTCCTGGCTGTATGCCTACATCACTGCCAACTTGATTTTGGTCTCGTCACTTGGCAGCAAATTGATTCCTCTGTTCGGATTTATTACCAATAGCGGCAATATTTTTTATCTAGCAGTGACCGTCGCGATTGTCCTCCTCGTGGAGCGCTATGGAAGAGATGATGCCTATCGCGGCATCTGGATCGGCACGTCGGCTATTTTCTTTTTTCTTCTCATGACGCAGATTGTTTTGAGCAAAGAAGGGACCGTTGCCACTCGATCGACCGATGAGGCGCTGGCGCTCGTATTTGATCGGAATCTTCGCGTTGGCCTGGCCAGCGTTTTTGCTTTTTTGGTTGCCCAACACATCAATATCAGCCTGTTTGACTGGCTCCGACGCAAGACACATGGCCACCATCTCTGGCTTCGGTTCAATGTCAGTAACATCGTCACGCAAGTGATTGACAGTATTTTGTTTTTCTCCATCGCTTTTCTCAATATCATCCCTCTGCCGGCATTGATTGTAACTGCGGCGGTTGGATGTGGGATGAAAATTGTCGCCGGCATGCTGGCAGCGCCATTTCTCTCGGTGCGTCTTCCCCCCCCCCCACAAAAAACGGCTTGAAACGTCTGGTGAATAAATAAAAATGACAGTCGCGTATACGACTGTCTTTTGATTTGTCTCGTTTACGGATTGCCAATCGGGGTGATCGTCAGCGCTCGCAGGCGTTCACCTGACATGGCGCCGGTCACGGAGACTGGGATTGATTTCTCTGCATAGTTGCCCAGTCGTTTTTGTTCGCTGAAGCTGAGTCGAGAAAGATCGAGACGCTTTTCGACAGTATCGTCATTGCGAATGACGTATCGTTTGGTCCTGCTTTCGGTGGAAATCAGTGCCACCACTCCAGTCATCGTCACCGTAGATTCAGTCACTGCTGGCTTGCGCATGTTTATTCCTCCTTGTCTCGACGAGTATACGCATGCACAAAGGTGTTGTCAAGGCTTGACAACGAAATTCGGATGTGCTAGAGTGCTGGGTTATCAACAGTTGATCTTGAATTTCTGCGCATCGGATGTAGTATTGAATCTGTGCTTGATAACGCACAACACGCCAAGTTGGCGTTGGGAGGTCGTGATGAACGAACTGGAAGAGGAACTTCAGATCGTGCGAGCGGAGCTCGTGGCGTGCATGCAACATCAAGATATCCGAGGATTGATGACGCTCCTCGAGTCAAACCGGTATTTGGAACACCGAATTGATCTCCGGCCGTACAAGGCGATCCTGGCTGTATTGCCGCCAGGTGATCGGCGCAAGAAGGATCTGATCTATCTGGTCCGGCTCGTGATTCGATCACATGGCACGCCGCGCGGACCATCGGATGAAGCGTTTGCGCAAGCGCGTATGCTTCACGCACATCTGCTTGCGCGGCCGCGGATGACGCCCAAGGTGCGGAGCTCGGCGACCTGCCCAGCCTGTCCCTAGACGGGGCAAATACCTCTGACGACTTTGAGAGTATCAAAGTCGTCTTTTTTATTTTTCTGTCTTTTGGAGATGTTGCGCGACAAGCAGTAGTGCTGGCAACAGCCAGAAGAGGATGGCCATGTCATTTTTGATATACGGAGAATCAACAATTCCGGTAACGAGAAACGTGGCCATGGAAGCGACTAGGCAGGCGATGAATCTATGGTCAGTAGCTTTTAGATGTTGGAAACTAGTTTTGTAAAACCAGATGAGGACGAGGAAAAAACCAACAAGACCAATTAGACTGATATCCACCCACAACGTGAGAAAAATATCGTGAGGATGCGTAAAGATCTCTACTCCCTGACCATTCACCGTCGTGTGATAGGGCACAATGCGCGTGGCATACGATGCCAGTCCTGCGCCAAGGATCGGTCGGTTGTTCAAGAGCTGTATTGTTTCTTCCCAGATGTGCATGCGGATTTGGAGCGAGGTGGATTGCAAAGAAAATTTGTCGCGGATCGGTTTGGCAATCGGCAGGAAAAAGAAAACAAGCAGACAGAGCACGCCCGTCAGGGAAAGGAGCAGATTCTTTTTTGTAAGAAATCGTTTTCTCGCGGTGAGTAGGATCAAAATAACCAGTCCGATCACCGCCGCCACCATACTGCCAGCGCTTTTGGCCCAGAGAATCGCGAGGAATGATGCGGGGATGAAAAGAAGCGAGAGATAAGAAATAAGTGACGAAATCTTTTTTTGGACAATGAATTGATGAAACGCCAGTGGGGGGAGTGGGGCAAGAAAAAGACCAACCGCATTGGGGAATCCATACCAGGCCGTAACGCGATAGGTGTTTTGGTTTTGCCAAAATGCTTCGGGGACAAAAAATCCAGTGAAGTGCTGGTACATCGCGAACAGGCTAGTGACGAAGCCCGAGAGGATCAATCCCAATAGTATGGTGTTGATTTCTTTTTGGGTT
>CAYNXQ010000069.1:0-4603 GCA_964401185.1 uncultured Gammaproteobacteria bacterium
CTTGGTTCGGGTGTTCCGATCATAGGCTCCCCCCGCCTGTGTTTCACCCGCTCGAAGCTTCTGAATAACCAAGAAGATGGTGGTGCAAGTCCATCCATACCTATTCCAATAAACGCGGACGTCCCTCGGCCAACTGGAGGGTAGACTCTCCTCGATGCAATAGTTCAGGCGAGTGAGCTGGTTCATCGCCAGCCGTCCGCAGCCCTGCCCCGTCTTTTTCAAAAGCCGGGGCCTTTTTTTATTCTTTTCGCAAGAGAGCGAGCAATTCCTTTTCATCTAGAATATGCACTCCAAGCGCGCGGGCTTTGTCGAATTTGCTCCCCGGCTCGGCACCGACTACAACATAACTCGTTTTTTTACTGACCGATTCGGAGATTTCTCCCCCAGAGGCGCGGATTTTTTCTTTGGCTTCATCACGCGAGAGCGTTTCCAGTGTTCCAGTGAGGACAAATGTCTTGTCAGACAACTTTTGACTTTTTCCTTTTGACTTTTGACTTGCGATACGGACGCCATTTTTTTGCAGATCCGCAATCAGCTTCTGATTCTTTTTCTCGGCAAAAAAATCCACAATGGCTTTGGCTACGCGCGGACCAACATCGGACACCGTGAGCAAATCTTCTTGGCTGGCGCGCATTACTGCTTCGATTGTCTTGAAATGATCAGCCAGACGAATGGCGGTCTCTTCTCCTACTTGCGGGATACCAAGCGCAAACAAAAATTTGGCAAACGGCACTTGCTTGGCAGTGTCGATCGCGGCCACCAGATTCTCGGCAGATTTGTCGGCAAATCGTTCGAGCGGGGTCAAATCGTCTTTGGTCAGGGCAAAAATATCAGCCGAGGTTTCGACCAGGCCTTCGGAGACCAGTTGTTCGACAATCTTCTCACCCAAGCCATCAATATCAAATCCGTGCTTGCCGACAAAATGAATGAGTCCTCCCAATTCTTGGGCAAAGCAATGCGGATTGGTGCAAAAGAGCGCAGCAGATTTACCCTGTTTTTTATCAACCACCTCTCGACGCTCAACTCGAGAATGACAAATGGGACAAATCTTGGGCATAGAAACTTTCTTTTCTCTGCCAGTGCGCATTTTCTCGAGCACGCGCACAACTTTGGGGATCACGTCGCCGGCTTTTTCTACCACTACAGTGTCGCCTACTCGCACACCCAGGCGTTCAATCTCATCGAAATTATGAAGTGTCGCATGTGTGACCGTGGTTCCAACCAGCTGAACAGGCTCCATAAGAGCAACCGGAGTGAGTGCGCCCGTGCGGCCCACCTGGACATAAATATCTTTGATTTTGGTCGTCCCTTGTTCGGTCGGAAATTTGAAAGCGATCGCCCAGCGCGGCGCTTTGCCGGTATAGCCCAAGATATCCTGATATTTTTTCTGATTGACTTTCACGACTACGCCATCGATCCAGAAGGGTTGGGCATCTCGTTTCTGATACCAGGCATCATGAAACGCCAAAATGTCGGCGAGATTTTTGGCCACTTGCCAGTGACTGTCTGTGAGAAATCCCAACTGTTTCAATCGCTTCAGCTCTTCTTCCTGTGTTGGCGGAATGGGGCCTCCAGAAATATCATAAGCCGTGAGCGACAGTTTTCGCTCGGCGACCATTTTGGAATCAAGCTGACGAATGGTGCCGGCAGCGGCATTGCGCGGATTGGCAAATCCCAGCTCCCCTGCCTTGGTTCGCACCGCATTGATTTTCTTGAGCATGGCACTGCCCAGCCAGACTTCTCCTTCGGCGACCAGATCCACTGGCTCTTTCAATTTGAGCGGCACAGTCTGGATAGTCTTCACATTCTGTGTGACATTCTCCCCCACCTTGCCATCGCCGCGGGTAGCTGCAGTTTTCAACACCCCGTTCTCGTATGTCAAGACCATGTGCAAACCATCGAGCTTGAGTTCGCAGACATAGGTCAAATCCTTGGGACGATGCCCGAGTGATTTCTCCAGAAAATTGAGAATGCGTTCTTCCCAATCGCGCATATCTCCCTCGGAAAAGGCATCATTGAACGACCACTGGGTTACGGTATGCACGACTTTTTCAAATTTTTCTAGTGGTTTGCCAGCCACGCGCTGCGTTGGCGAATCTGGGGTAATCAATTCCGGATGTGCCTCCTCAATATGGCGAAGCTCGTCCATCAGCGGATCATACATGGCATCGGTCACCTCGGGATCATTGAGGACATGATAACGATAGCGCAAATCATCGATCTGCGCGCGCAATCGTTCGATACGTTTGTGGAGTTCGGCATCTTTCATAAAATCAAGAAAACAAAAAACTCTTTTTCCTTTATGCCGATTTGGTGCGTGGACGACGAGTGAACAACCACGAGCTGTCGGGGTCCTTCTTATACGTAGGCTTCAACCACAAGCCGATCATCCACAAGTTCCCACCGCGTTCGACGTTGAACATAGGCAGACAGCCGTCGACGTCAGAAAATTGTTTCATGCAAATAAATGTCCCTTGGTGCACAGACTGATCAAGATGTTGCAAACAATAGTGCGGCCCAACTTCGGCTGGGACAAGGTCGAGACCAAGTTCTTGCGCTTTTTGACAGATTTGTTCGATGGTGGTGCCATTCTCAAAACCAAGATCCCTCACGGTGAGGCGGACAAGATCAATCGGTTTTCTTTCTTTATTCATAGTAAAGTCTTTGTTATACATTATGAATTCGGCACTATTGTCGATAATGATATGGTTTTGTATCAGTTCTGTTTCCAATTGTTTTTTGGTTTTTCCGCCAATCTCAATGGTTAATTGCTCGATTCTGCCTTCGGGAAATGAAGTGTAGAGATGTTCGAAATGCGGGTAATCCTGAAAGATGCCTGGGAATAGCGGGCCAAGGTAGGCTTTGGTATTTTGGGAGATTTCTCTTTGACTCCAGGCGATTTGGTTTGGCTGACAGTCGAGGACTACAGGTGCGTCGGCTTTTGGATCGCGTTGTTTTCTTAATTCTTGAATCCGAGGGTCTTTGATATAACCAAAGCCTTCGATTGGGACGTTAATTTCGTAAAGGAAGATCAGGTCTTCTTTGGTCAGGGTTGGATTAAGATAGGTTTTGTATTCAACCTCATTATTTCCTTCTTTCACTTTTTCTACCTTAAAACATTGATTATAAATGGCAGTCAGGTGTTTCATATCCGCGCTTTTCTTGCGATATTTGTCAGCCTCTGGGCCGAATTCAACCAGTTTTTTGTCAAGCACTTCTTGCATTCTTGGCTCCACCTCCTGGTGTGGCAGGATGCCCCGTACTTCGCCAATTTTTTCTCCCTCCATGCGGATAGCCAGGCGAGGCTGGGTGGGGTTGCCACTGGTATCATTGGTGTAGTACGCATAAAAATCTCCAGATTTGATCTGCGCCTGAGCAGTACTGTGTCCAGCGGTGCACCAGCCAGTGCCTTTGCCTTCCAGTGACTGGAAGAGTTTTTCTGCATCGCTTTCTTGTCCCTTGGTATATTTGACCCATTCTCCTTGGACTTGTTCTTTGTTTTCTATCTGGGCTGCCAGGGATTTTTGAATCAATTCGGCATAGAGCGTGGGAAACCTTTTGGAGAATGATGCCTGGATGTCCGGATCTTTGAGGGTTTTATTGTCTTTTTTTACTTGTTCATACAGGTCGCAAATTTGGGCCAGAGGTTCGCGGTAGATATCGGGAAATGGAGCGACTGTCTTGTCGGTATGCTTTTTGAACTCGCCGCGCTCTTTGTCGAATTGCGAGAGTTTGGTGACATTCTTCCAGACAAAATACTTGAACCAGGCTGGGTAGACAGCGTCGCTTGATGTGAGGTAATCGATCCAGGCGTCGAGCGAGTGCTTTTGATCTTCGATGGCGACTGCCTTCATTTGTTCACGAACATCGGGCGAGATTTCTTCCACAGCCTGGCCGCGCTCACGAAGAACGCGCTGCTGGAGTTCAAAGTAGCTGTCGGGAAAATTTTCCCGCTTGATAATAAGGGCATCGTAGATCTGGTCGCGAAACATTTCTAAATTCCGTTCCCGGGTTGATTCGTCGGGATTGAGGAAGATGTATTCCAGTCGGCTGGCGTAGGCTTCGATGCGTCGGGCTGGATTGGTGGGCACTTTCTCGCCAGTTCTTCGTTCCCGACGCTTGACCGCGCGCTCGACTTCGGGTGCTGTGTGCAGTTCCGGGTGTTTGAGGTGAAGAGGATGTTTCTCGATCATACCTAATCATTGTAGCAGATGGACATACCAATTCAAAACCTTTTCTCCCCACATCATAGCAAAGAATGTTCCAAGCGTTAAGCATGTGCCAAATGGGAATGCATCACCGATTCGTTTCTTCTTCCAGATAAACAAAACGAGCGCAATCATACCACCCAATACATAAGAGGCCAAAAGCGCCACCACAATCTGGGGCCAGCCCAAGAGAGCTCCCATAAAGATGCCAAGACCAACATCGCCGCCGCCAATCCATGCGCCTTTTGACGCGAGATACTGCAGCAAAAAAAATCCACCGCCCACAACCACTCCCAACAGCAAATTTAAAAAAGTCTGTCCATGAAAAATCCAATTGAGAAAAAAGAAAAAGGCCGCTGGCCAGAGTGTGAGGCCAAATGGGATTTCTCCAAAAA
>CAYNXQ010000070.1:0-4499 GCA_964401185.1 uncultured Gammaproteobacteria bacterium
CAGCCCAATGGTGATCAAGATGGGGCGTTTTGGCAAATTTCTGGCCTGCTCCAAATATCCCGAATGCAAAACCACCAAACCCTTTGGCAAAGAGGCCGAAGAGGTGGCTGGCGTGGCTGCCGAAGTCTGTGAAAAATGCGGCAAGCCGATGGTGATCAAGCGCGGCCGATTTGGCGTATTCATGGGTTGCTCGGGCTATCCTGATTGCAAAAATATCAAAAAAATTGAAAAGAAAACAGGAGTGAAATGCAACAAATGCGGCATCGGAGAATTTGTCGAGAAGCGCAGCAAGCGCGGCCGGACATTTTATGGCTGCAATCGCTATCCTGATTGCGAGAATGCGCTCTGGAGCAAACCGACCGGCGAACTGTGCCCAACCTGTCAGTCGCCGCTGGTCTTTGCCGCCAAGGGTGTGATCAAATGTTCAAACAAAGAGTGCGCCTACCAAAAACAAGCGCCAGAACCAGACGCTTCGACCACTGCTCAGAGTGAAGAAAAAATGGAACAAAAAATGGAGGACACACCGTGAATGAAATCAAATTGATCTTTGTCAATTGGACTACTTGGGGATGGCTGAAATTTTTCAACATTGTGTTCGTCTGTGGGACAGCCATTTCTTATGTTCTTTTCATCCTTGCAACGATCACCGAATGTGTTGGGATCTTTGCGTATCAAGAGGCCTTCCGTTGGCAAATATTTGCCGTGTTGGCTGGAGTCTTAACCTATAGTGTCCTGTGTTATTTTGGCCATATCTTTTTCCAGAAACGCTACTACCGAACACGCTACAAAAAAAATTAAAATAGCCTCTCACTATTACGAGAGGTTTTTTAATTTCCCAGCCTTGTCAGAAGAGGAAAAAAGGTGTTCAATAGGATAATGCCTATGGAACAGTCAAAAAAACAATCGATTGATCATTTGGTTGCGACCGTTGCAAGCTACGCGCCGCATGCCGATCTCGAGATGATCCGCTTGGCGTACGACTTTGCTGCTCACGCCCACAAAGGGCAGCTGCGCAAATCGGGCGAGCCCTACATTGTTCATCCGCTGGCCGCGGCGCAGATTTTGGCTGACATGCGAATTGATCCGGTGATTGTCACCGCAACCCTTCTTCACGATGTGCCCGAAGATACGGCCGTAACCATCGAAGAGATAGAAAAAAACTTTGGTTCCGATATTGCGTCGCTCGTGCGCGGCATCACCAAATTGGGAAAATTAAAATACCGCGGGGTCGAACGATACATCGAAAATCTGCGCAAGATGTTTGTCGCCATGGCCGAAGATGTCCGCGTGATGATCATGAAATTTGCCGACCGCATTCACAATCTGCAAACCCTTGGGTCCTTGCCGCCGCAAAAACAGCATCGGATCGCTCTGGAAAGTTTGGAAATCTATGCGCCGATTGCCAATCGTCTGGGCATGAGTGAGATGAAGGGAGAACTCGAAGACTTGGCATTTCAATACGTCTATCCCAAAGAGTACCAGCGCGCCAAGCGCATTCGCGAAGAAAAACTCCAGGGCAAAGAAACATATCTGCTCGACATGCAGAAACGTGCCGCCGCCGAACTGGAGCGCGCCCATATTCCGGTGATCTCGATTGTCGGGCGCAACAAACGGCTTTACAGCTTTTATCAAAAACTGCTCCGCAAAGAAAACGACGTCGCCAAAATCTACGATCTGGTGGCTATTCGCATTTTGGTCCCCACCGTGGCCGATTGCTATGCGACGCTTGGCGTATTGCACAATATCTGGAAGCCCATGCCGGGCCGGATCAAAGATTACATTGCCCAGCCCAAACCCAATGCCTATCGCTCGCTCCACACCACCATTTTCGACGAGCATGGCGAGGTGATCGAATTTCAGATTCGCACGCCCGAGATGCAGGAAGAGGCCGAGTATGGTATCGCCGCTCACTGGCACTACGACGAGCATGGCGCGCGTTTGCCCATGCGCGAGATTCGCTGGGTGAAAGAATTGGCCGAGATGCAAAAGGAAATCCTCAACAAACTCTCGGATCTGGAAGAACTGAAAGTCGATTTTCTTCAGACCCGCATTTTTGTCTTTACCCCCAAGGGCGACGTGATCGACCTGCCCGAACATGCCACGCCGGTTGACTTTGCCTATCACATTCACAGCGCCATCGGCGACAAATGCATCGGCTGCCGCGTGAATGACAAAATGGTGAGTCTCGACACTGCGCTCAAAAATGGCGATGTGGTGGAAATTATTGTCGACAAAAATCGCAAAGGTCCAAACGATGATTGGCTGGCGTTTGTAAAAACCCATACGGCCCGCGAACACATCCGCTCGGCCAAAAAATCTCATCTGCCCCACTGGATCAAGGCCGTCCTCTCGAAGAAAAAATAAAAAAGCCGATGTCCAGTTAAAACATCAGCAAGATTCAAATTACTTAATCGAGAACCAATTCAACTTCTGTTCTTTCATCATCCTTCGACACGCCCAACTTATAACCGTTTGCAATCTTCTCCAAGTACCACTTGTAAAAACGAAGTGCATTCCTAAACACATCACCTCTTGAACTCACTTGCGCCAGCTTAACAAGTTCATTTAATTGTTCAAACCCCTCTGGACTGAAGTCAAGCTGAAGCCTGATTCGTTTGTTCTGCCCCGTCTTTGATTCAGCGGCTTCGATCAAAGACTGATGCAGTCTCTCTTCCAACATTTGAGAGGCCAAGTCTTGAATGGCACAGCCCTTCTCATTGGCCAAAAGCTGCAAGACCCCATGTTGCACGGGATCGATGGTGATAGAAAAAGTGACCAATTCTTTCGGCTCGCTGTTCTTGTCGCCCATGATTTGTCTCCTTTTTTCGAAGCGAGAATGCCTCGGGCCAATCGTACCGGATTAGGTCAATTCTGTCAAGAGTCTTTTCAGCTCTTCTTTGGAATAATATTCAATGGCAATGTTCCCCTTCTCGCCGCGCTGGGTAATATGCACCGGAGCGCCCAGGCGTTCTTCGAGCAGCTGTTCTTGTGCCAAGAGATTGGGGTCGCGGCGCACCGAGCCTTTGCGCGATTTCTGCCCTTTCTCTGCAACCGTCTTTTCGACATCGCGCACCGTCATCTTTTCACCGATCATGCTGGCAAATACTTTTAGTTGTTCGTCTGGACTTTTTAGACTAAGGATTGCGCGCGCCTTGCCCATACTCAAGCGTCCATCGGACAGCGCTTTCTGAATTACCTCGGGCAAATCCAAGAGACGAATGGTGTTGGCTACTGCTGGGCGCGACTTGCCCACGCGGTCGGCCACTTCTTGCTGCGTCAAACCAAATTCATCGATCAAGCGCTGGAAGGCAAACGCTTCTTCGATCGGATTCAAATTCTGCCGTTGAATGTTTTCGATCAGCGCCAATTCCAATTTTTCCTGCCGACTGGCAGTACGGACAATGGCAGGAATGGTGGGCATCCCAGCAATCGTCGACGCCCGCAAGCGGCGTTCGCCAGCGATCAATTCGTAGCCGCCATCTTCGCGCTCGACCACCGTGATCGGCTGAAGCACCCCATGCTGTTTGATCGAGGCAACCAAATCTTCCAAATCAGCATGAGAGAAATCTTTGCGCGGCTGTTCGGAATTGGCAACAATTTCCGATAATGGAATATGCCAAATCCGATCGGCATTGGATGCGCCTAGCGCCGTCTTTTGGATTGCCCCCCGTTGTTTGGTCGCCGGGATGAGCGACCCCAATCCTTTGCCCAAAGCCATAGAAAAATTTTATCTAAACATTTGTGTGTCGTTCCAAAATTTCCTCTGCCAGCCGCCGATAGGCTGTAGCGCCTTTGCCATACGGTTCGTAATGGACAATTGATTTGCCAAAACTGGGTGCCTCGGCCAAGCGGACGGTGCGCGGAATTACACTGCGAAAAATATTATTGGGAAAATATTTGTAGAGTTCGTTCATCACGTCTTCGGAGAGCCGCGTGCGTTTGTCAAACATCGTGATGACTGCACCCAAGATTTGCAGATCCGGCTTGAGATGCGTCTGGATCAGGGTGATTGTCTGGAGGAGTTGGCCTAAACCTTCGAGCGCGTAATACTCGGCCTGGACCGGAATCAACAGTTCGTCGGCCGCGACCAAGCTATTGATCGTAAGGAGTCCAAGCGATGGTGGGCAATCTATCACCACGTAATCATAGGCATGGCGGACTTCTTGCAAGAGGTCATGCAGCTGATGTTCGCGCCGCTCGACGGACACGAGTTCGATATTGGCTCCAGCCAAATCAGCGGTGGCTGGCGCAACCCGAAGTCCGGTGTGCGCCGTATTCTGGATAATATCGTGGAGTCGACGACTGCGTGCCAATGCTTCGTAGATGCCGCCAGGAATCGTGCTGCGGTCAATCCCAAGGCCACTTGTGGCATTGCCCTGTGGATCCATATCAACCAAGAGGACAAATTTGCCCATCTCTGCCAAAAAAGCAGCCAGATTGATGGCCGTAGTAGTCTTGCCGACGCCGCCTTTTTGATTGACAATCGTGACAACACGGGT
>CAYNXQ010000071.1:0-4300 GCA_964401185.1 uncultured Gammaproteobacteria bacterium
AATCGAACCCGCGACCAACAGCTTAAAAGGCTGCTGCTCTACCGACTGAGCTACCGACCCATGCGACGATATTCTAACGAAAAATCAAGAAAACGTCAAACACCATCTTGTTCGGCTTTGCTTTTACAAATCACCTCCCCCTGCTATACTTGAAAATGATACCCTCGTCCCTTAATACTAATCCCTCCACCTATGCCTACCGAACAACTCCATCTCGCGTCCGTGATTTTTCTTGCAGTCCTCCAGGGCGTAACCGAACTTTTCCCCGTGAGCAGTCTGGGGCATTCGATTGTCTACCCCGCGCTTTTCCACCTGTCCATTGACATTACCGCGCAAAATTTTTTGCCACTTTTGACGGCGCTTCATCTCGGCACTGCCTTGGCTCTTCTGCTCTACTTCCGCAAGGACTGGATCGCGCTCGTGACTTCTCTTTTTCAAAAAAGCCCTGAAGCCAAGCCGCAACAACACTTGTTTTGGTCTCTGGTGATTGGCACCATCCCCGCTGGAATCGTTGGGCTGCTTTTCGAAAAAAAACTGAAAATGTTTTTTGGCAGCGTGCAATTTGTGGCCGCATTTCTTATCTTGAACGGCGCGATCCTGATCTTGGGAGAAAAGCTGCGCAAGCGCGAAGGAGGCAAAAATCTGGAACACATGACGTTTGTCAAAGCCTTTTGGATCGGTGTTTCACAAATCGGCGCACTCTTTCCGGGTATTTCTCGATCTGGCATTTCACTTGTTTCTGGGATCCTCTCGGGCTTTACCCTCGAAGCCGCTGCCCGATTCTCTTTTCTTCTGGCCACGCCGATTATTCTCGCTGCCAGTCTGCTCGAAATTCCCAAACTTTTTACGACTGCTCTTCGCCCTGCTTTGTCTGGCGCCGTCATTGGAGGTGTGATCGCTGGTGTTGTGGCCTTTATCACAACCAGTTTCCTGATGCGATATTTCAAGCGCCATGATTTCAACGCACTTCTTCCATTTGGTGTCTATTGTCTCGTCCTGGGACTCATTTCTCTTCTTGGCTTTCACTTCTAAAAAAATACCCTTGATGCATGAAGCGCCAAGGGCTTGTTTGTTTTCTAGAGTCGGTACCCAATTTGGATCAATGCGGCCGGCCCAAATGTCGTTTTGAGCGCTGTGTGTCGAAGTGATGCACCCACGAGCCCCGTCAGTGACCATTGTTCGATTCGCAACCCGAGCGTCGCCAGAGCAAGGTGATCATCGGCGTTGGATGTCTCTTCCGCTCCTGCAGCGCCAAACTCAAAGCGCGACTGCGTCTCACCTCCCACAAAAAATTCGGGGGTCAGATAGGTGTCAATACTGGTCCTAAATTCCGCATCCCCAGCATCGCCACCAGTTGCTTTGCCAACGACAATATTGTCGCTCAATTCGATCTTGCCCCAATGCAGGGTAGTGGCGAGGGTGAATTCAAATTCTCCTTCAGGCTTTGCAAAACCTTCGGGCCGATAGTGCCCCCACAACGACACTGCGCAAGCGCGCTCGTTGCCACCGAGCATTTGCCAACCAAATCCAGCTCCGGGTCGGACTTCGGTATCGCGACTGCTGGCCTCGGTCAACAATTCCAACATAAAGCCGTAACCGAGCCCCAGTCTTCCATTGATTGATCCCAGGAATGCTTGACTGCGTTCGGGAGACACCCAACCGGCATTTCCCGAGAGCGTTACTTCTTTCGCACCAAGGACCGAACCTCGCCTGACCAGACCAATGTCATTACCCCACGTCCATTGCTGTGGGTGTTCTTCCGAAAAATTGGTCACGGTTTGTGATTCTTCTGCAAGACTCGATTGAATCGTGAGAATAAAAATCATGAGAGTACCCATGCGCACGGCGATGTTTTTCACATTGTCTCCTTCTGGGCTGTACGCCCACCCGAAGCATAAAGAAGATTGTGTTTTTTGTCAAGGGTACCAGAAATAAAAAAATGCCCTATTTTTACAATAGAGCACGTGCTGTTAATGATTTACGGCTGATGGTTTTTCTGTTTGTTTTGGAAAAGGCAGAATGGCCGCTTGTGAATGAGGCTCTCCAGGATGCAATCGGTTAAAGAGGATAATGCCAGAGCTCCGGGTGATGTCGATCGGATGATCCTCGGTGCCATGAGGAAACGGTGTCCCTGGATAGATGTCGAGCAGGCCGAGGATGTCGCCCTTCGGAGTCCGTCTTCGCCTACGCCCATGATTTGGTTTTTGCCTCTTCTCCCAGAAATACAATGGGCCAAAGTAGCCATGTTCAAGCTCGATGGTCACCTTGTTGGTGAGCGGAGCTCGGAGCGCTGTATCGGTCACAAATGAGGCAACAGTATGGCGATCCTCTCGTCGATCCACTACCCGTTTGATCGTAGCCAGCCCGTCGGTTCGTAGATATCGAGGAAGAACTCTCGCCCAGCCTATGGGAATGTTCTTGGGAAAAGTGATCACCAGAGAAAACCGCTTGTGCTGGATAGTTCGATAATCGGACAATCGCACGGCCAATTCTCGTTCCAGGCTTGCAAGCACGTCTTCATCTGTCAAGAACTGATTGAGTGAAGACCATCCAAGAAAATTGCCTGCTGCCGCTGTCTCGTGTCCGCAAAAGCTTGTCTTACCCAACCGAATCCTCACGCGCGACGGAATCATGATTCGATATGGGAAAAGCGTACTTTCAAGACCGCGTGAATGAGCGATGATGTCCATGACATCCTCCTATGAAGTTATGGGTAAAGAACATATCCGCCTGAACGTAGGTGGAAGTCTGGAGCCTAGCATAGACTCCAGACAATGTCAAATACTATACCAGCTTATTCATCTCTCGGCAAAAGTGACTGAACGATACCGAGAATGGCAGCGGTCGTAGCTCGCGGCAAAAGCGCCGAGAGCTTCTCCCCCATTGTTCTGCGCTGGTTTGCGTCGAGGATCAGAGCCTTTATTTCTCCTGCGAGCATGGCGCCAGTGGCCACACGTTCGTCAATCACTGCTGCCGCGCCTGCCTGCCGCAAGGTCTCGGCATTTTCTTCCTGATGCCCTGATTTGGGGATAAGAAGTATCGCTCTCTTGGCCACAGCCAACTCCGAGAGCGAACCAAACCCCGCCCGAGATACCACGACATCTGCTACGGCATAAGCATCGCCCATGCCATGAGTCAAAAATTGTTCTGGGTGATATCCATCTGGAAACAATTGTTTGGCGCGATCCACTGCCTCTTGCGGACGCTCCTGACCAGTGAGATGGAGGATCTGACAGAATTCCAGAAGATGTGGCAGCGCTTCAATCGCAAGCGCATTGATCCGGGCTGATCCGGTGCCGCCGCCCATGATCAATACGACTGGTTTGTCGGGATGAAGATGAAATCGCACGAGCGCGTGTTCGCGATTGCCTAGGGATATTTCTGAACGCACCGGATTGCCCAGCCAGCTGGTTTTTCGTGGTGGAAAATTCTTGACTTCTTCGGCCAGAGCCGTGGTAATTTTTTTGGCGCCGGGCGCCATCATCCGATTGGCCAGCCCTGTTCGCACATCCTGTTCGTGAATCCAGGTGGGAATCCGCAGGAAGTATGCTGCGAGATGAATCGGTACTGAAACAAAACCGCCAGCCGAAATACAGGCAACCGGCCGCTCGCGAGACAGAAGTTCGTATGCGCGTCCAAGACTTCCGACAAACCGCGGGATATCAATCACTGTCTGCCAAGAAAGATAGCGACGAATTTTTCCGGTAGAAAAAGAAAAGAACTGCATGCCAGAGGCTTCAACCAGGGCGCGCTCCGGACCATCGGGCGTACCGACCCAGAGCAGCCTGGCATCAGGATATTTTTCCCTGATGACATCGGCAATAGCGAGGAGCGGAGTAACTGGCCCCAGGGTTCCACCGCCAGAAAAAAGAATGTTCATACGTGATGATACTTACTCACATTGATGAGCATACCGACAGCCGCCATATTGAGGAAGAGCGCTGTGCCGCCATGACTGACAAAAGGCAATGGTACGCCGGTGAGCGGCATAAGTCCAGCCATGGCTGCGATATTGCAAAAAGCTTGAATCGTGAGCCAGATAATAATGCCGGCAGCCAAAAACCGGCCAAAGGCGTCCGGAGCATGCTTGGCCGCTTGCAGTGCGCGAAAGAGAAGAAACATCAGAAGCCCGAGAAATGCGACCACAACCACAAATCCCATCTCTTCGGCAATCACCGCAAAAATACTATCGGCATTCACCTCCGGCAGATACTGAAATTTCTGTCGCGAGTGACCAAGCCCCAACCCGAACCAGCCGCCCGACCCAATCGCCATAAACGCCTGATTGATGTGGTACCCT
>CAYNXQ010000072.1:0-4253 GCA_964401185.1 uncultured Gammaproteobacteria bacterium
CCTATGCCGTATTTTCTCCCGGCCGCAATTGGGAGCAGATTCGCACCAACATTGCCCTAAACGATGTGCCAGTAAAAATTGCTGGAGCGCATGCTGGTGTATCGGTGGGTCCAGATGGCGCGACGCACCAGGCGATCGAAGACATGGCCACGATGCGAGTGATTCCGCGCATGACCGTGCTTGCGCCATGCGATATGATCGAGGCGCGCAAGGCAACGATTGCCGCCGCCGCTTTCGATGGACCAGTCTACTTGCGTTTTGCTCGAGAAAAATCTCCAATTTTTACTACCGAAAAGACACCATTTGAGATTGGCAAGGCCGAAGTCTTCCGCGATGGAAAAGATATTGCAATTATTGCCTGTGGACCGCTTGTCCACGAGGCACTCTTGGCAGCGCATGAGCTCGAGAAGAAAGGGATTTCGGTGCGCGTGATCAACAATCATACTATCAAACCGATCGATGAAAGAACTATTATCAAAGCAGCCAAAGATTGCGGCGCTGTAGTCACTGTGGAAGAACATCAAGTGCTGGGAGGACTTGGTAGCGCAGTGGCTGAAGTCTTGGCCAAAAATTGTCCGGTGCCAATGGAATTTATCGGTGTGCAGGATCATTTTGGCGAATCGGGCGAGCCACGAGCACTCCTTGAAGCCTTTCACATGACTGCGCCAGCGATTGTGGCTGCCGTGAAAAAAGTATTAAAGAGAAAATAAGTTTTTATTACTTTATTCAAATATGTATAAAAGATTTTTTTTATCTTTGGCAGTTGTGTTATTATGGGCGGGTATGGTTCACGCTGATGTGGCGCCTCCGTTGGAGCAAACTACTTTTTATTTTCAACAAAATAATCAACCGGTTCAAGGCACAGTGCAATTCACGGTTACTTGTTTTGAAAAAGGAGTGGAAAATAACCCAAATAAAATATTGCAAATTTCTCAAGCAACTAGGGTTTGTCATGCTTATGGGTGTAACTTTGACACAAGTGCTATGGTTCCGTATGAAGGCAATGGAGAAAAGTACTGCAATCTTCAAGGTGTTGTAAATGGAAAAATTTTTAATATTAGTGATGTGTTTGGTCCGCATAATCAAGAATTACACTGCAATGATCCGTATGATATTGATAAATACGATCCTGTGACGAAAAAAGATACTTTTTATAACAAGACAACTGCATATAATGATTGTTCGGCTAATGTAGAAAAAGAATATTATTCTCCAAATGGTCAATTTATCTGCAATCAATTTTCTACTGTCGTACCAATGAGCGAGTGTCAGAGGCCAGGCAATATGATTATTGGGGGCAAATGTTATGAACCGACACAGCAAACACAAACCTGTCGCCAAGAGTTCGATCAAAAAGCCCGATCATGTGATCAGTATCTGCAAGATGTGACAGCTTCAGTTAGTAGAGATGCAAAGACGAATCGTCCTTTTGATCTAGTATGTAACGCAAAAGTTGATATTTCCTTGACGAATGTCATGGCGACCTCAACGAATCGAAATACTACTCCCACGCAACCACGAGGCTTTTTGGGCGGTCTCATTCATTTGATTCGTTGCTTCTTTGGTGGGTTAGTTGGAAAATCTTGTTAATATGACGTATGGGATTTATTTCCTGCTTTCTTTATTGTTGACCGTGGTGGTGGAATTGTTGGTAGTCTTGTTTGCTGCAACATATATATTGAAGCTTAATATAGCAATAAAAGAGGTTGTTTATTGGACTGTTTTTGTGAATCTTTTTTCTTTGCCGTATTTATGGTTCGTGTTCCCGCTGTTTTTTCCTGTACACAACTATATCTACCTCGCCGAAGGGTTGATTGTGATAATTGAAATGTTTCTGTATATGAAAATACTGAAATTACCTATAAAAAATGCTTTTGTTTTATCTTTGGTTGCAAATGCTGTATCGTATAGCATGGGGTTAGTAGTACTCCACTAGCAAAGACCTTCTACTTACTAGATTCTCAACGTATGTACGATATTATCGCCATCGGCGACGCGACTATTGATGTCTTCCTCATTCTCGATGAGGCCAATGTGCAGTGCAATCTGGATAAAGAGAATTGCCAGCTGTGCATCAATTATGCCGACAAGATCCCGGTCAAAAGCATGACCAAGGTCAATGCCGTGGGCAATGCCGCCAATCATGCCGTCGGCATGTCGCGATTGGGATTTCGGGCAGCCATTTATGCGATTGTCGGCAACGATGAATTGGGTCATGGGATTGTGCATCAGTTGCGCCGCGAAGGCGTTTCGACTCGTTATGTTACCTACGACAAGAAGCGCGGCACCAATTATTCTACCGTGATCGATTACAAAGGCGAGCGGACGATCCTGGTCTACCACGAACAGCGCGACTACCAATTGCCCAAGCTGACGAAAGCGCGATACATGTACCTTACCTCGATGGCCGATGGGCATGAGAAGATTTTTCCAGCTGTGCTGGAGTACAAGAAAAAGACTGGCGCCAAATTGATGTTCAATCCCGGAACATTTCAGCTGAAATTGGGGATAGAAAAATTGGCGCCGATTCTGGCCGAGACCGATGTGCTCTTCTTGAATAAAGAGGAGGGACAAAAATTGGTAGGGGATATCCATGATGTCAAAGAATTGATGATCGCCTTGCAGAAATATGGACCAAAAATTGTGGCCCTGACCGATGGCCAGAATGGTTCGTATTGTTTTGTTGACGGCATGGCCTATGCGATGCCGATCTTCGAAGCGCCAGTGGTAGAGCGCACGGGCTGCGGCGATGCCTTCGGCAGCGGCTTTACAGCCGCTCTGGCTGCAGGCCAGTCGCCGCAGGAGGCCATGCGCTGGGGCAACATCAATGCGTCGGGCGTGATCCAACATGTTGGTGCGCAAGCCGGCCTCTACACGCGAGATGCTATGAAAAAGGATTTAGCGGCGCATCCCGAGTATGAACCCAAACCACTCGGACAATAATCCGACGACACTTCCAATCATTTTTCTTCACGGCCTGGCCGGATCAAAAAATAATTTTTTGTATTTCCAGGAGTTTTTTCCAACAGCGGTGGCCTTTGACTTGCCGGGTTTCGGCGACGAAGACAAGCCGCACGCGGCCTACGATCCGGATTTTTTTGTCCAATTTTTGGAGCGCAAAATTACCACGCCCTGTATCCTGGTTGGGCATTCCATGGGCGGCTTCATTGCCAAGGCATTCGCGTTGCGTCATCCGGAATTGGTTGCGCGACTGTATTTGATTTCCTATCCACTGCAAGCCACGCCCAAGGCCTTGCTGCATGTACTCGAGTCTGATCCCTGGCTGTCTCATTTTGCTCACAATACATGGCTCGGCCGGACACTCTGCGCCCTGAAGATTGTCTACAAATGGCCAATTCTCCTGTGGAGCAAATTGACCAACCCCAAATATTTTCTCTCGACGCGTGATTATTTTCGCCATACGGTCTACGCCGAGTCGGGGACGATCGCCCATACGGTGCTGGCCGATGATTACCACACTTTGCATCAGCTCGGGGATAGGATTTTTTTGATCGTTGGGGACCATGATCTGTATGTGGACTACACGCTTTTGCCAGAGTTTCGTCATCAAGTTATTCCGCACATGGGTCATGTCTTTTTTCATCATGAAGGAGAAATTGCTCGGTTGATTACCGAAGATATCCGCAGGCATCCGCTCGTCGCCTAGGATTTTCTTCCCATAGGCATATATGGTATACTCGTAAAGGTAAAAGGGATAAGTAAAAAGTAAAAATATTTTCGGTGTGCCTACCCCGCAACTTCGCCGTCTCGACACTCCACAATCCGAAGCCCAAGATGTCTGCCTGTTTGGCGAGACCAATTTTCGCAATCAAATGCGGCGTTTTGGGATCAAGCTCGATGACCGCCGCCGCCACATGTACATCATCGGCAAGACCGGGATGGGCAAGACCACTATGATGGAGAATATGGTGCTTCATGATATCTACGCTGGTCATGGGGTGGGTATTGTGGATCCGCACGGAGATTTTGCCGAAAAAATTATCAATTATATCCCGCCCAAGCGCATCAATGACGTGGTCTATTTCAATCCGGCCGATTTGGAATTTCCGATTGGGTTCAATATTCTGGAAGTCCACAACGAAGAGCAAAAGCATCTGGTGGCTTCGGGGCTCATGGGTGTGTTCAAGAAAATCTGGCCCGACGTCTGGAGCGCGCGCATGGAGTATATTTTGAATAACACCTTGCTGGCCCTCCTCGATTATCCCGGGTCCACACTGCTTGGCATCAATCGC
>CAYNXQ010000073.1:0-4243 GCA_964401185.1 uncultured Gammaproteobacteria bacterium
AAGCGCTACACCGATGGGCACATCCACAAGATGGCCCTGTGGCGCACGGTGACCAAGTTCGTGGAGTGGCTGTTCCGCGCCTGGTGGTGGCTGGAGCGCGATATGGTCGGAGAGAAGCCGGTCTATACGCCGGGCCAGTCAACCTACGCAGATGGAGCACAACTACCTCCAAGCAGTGCGGTGGTCGATCCGAATCAAATCCAGGATCCAGTGGTCCGCGATGAGATGAGGCTGTAGTCAAAATTTTTGGGTGGGACGATGCTCATGCTGTCTGAAAAGACGAAGCAGTCAATGTCCCACCCACCCTTATCCTAATCCCGAATTTTTTCGAGATTAAGATGAGGGTACGAACAGCCCCATGTCCATAAAAGGACGAGCGGAAGTTTGTACCATCAACTTTTCACGATGTGGCCTACGATCATGCTAGTGTTCGCGAGAACGATTGGATTCCTGTAGACCACAACCCTGTGGTGGACGATTCACCATGTGTTCTTCGGAACGATTCTGTAGATGTCCATCGCAACTTTGATCTTTTACATAAATTTATTTTGGGTGGGACGAACGAACAGCTGTCGAAAGACGCTTATAACACTGTCCCATCCAATTCTTTGCCCCAGTATTTGCAGTGTAGATCCTGGGGCTTTTTTCTTCCAAAAAAATCCCAAACATGGTACAATTCAAGATACTATGCATCCAAATCTCCGACGTTTGTTTTGTTATGTATTTCTCTTCGGCGTGCTCATACCAGTCGCGCCAATTTTTGCCTCGGATTTCAATCCAAATTATATCCTGGGTGATGACGAACTGCAGGATGCCAAGAGCATGACGCGCGATGATATCCAGGCCTTCCTCAATTCCCATGGCGGAGCCATTGCCAGCATGGTGATCCCCGACGCCAGCTCGACCCCACGGCAAGTAGCCGACATTATCTATCGTGCTGCCACTGATCATAATATCAATCCCAAATACTTGCTCGTGAAATTGCAAAAGGAGCAAAGCCTAACCACCGACCCTGCACCAACCCAAAAACAACTCGACTGGGCAACCGGTTTTGGTGTATGTGATAGTTGTAGTTTGAGCGATCCAAATATCCAGAGATTCAAGGGCTTTGGCGTCCAAGTGGATAGCGCGGCCGCGATTATGCGCTGGTATTTTGACAACCTCCTTCTCTACTCCTGGATCAAACGGCCGGGCGGCGCATACCAGATCGATACCACCACTGTGCAGCCACTTTCGCTCGCTACTGGATTTCTCTATACCTACACACCACACATTCATGGCAACGAAAATTTTTGGAATCTCTGGCAAAGATGGTTTGCCCAGGTCTATCCCGATGGCTCACTGCTCAAAAGCGATACCGACAAAACCGTTTATCTTTTGGAAGACGGCAAGAAACGGGCTTTCGCCACCATGACTGCGCTCGTCTCTCGTTATGATCCCAAATTGATTCTTACGGTGCCTGACTCCGAATTGGCTCGCTACCCTGCTGGCGCTGCTATCGGCCTGCCCAATTATTCGATTGTCCAAAATGGCAGCCAATATTATTTGATTGATTACGAAACCCTCCGACCATTTGAAAGCGAAGCGACCGTGCGCGCCCTGGGCTACAATCCCGATGAAATTGTGGCAGTTACCTCCGATGATCTCACTGGCTACCAAATAGGAAATATCATTACCGCTACGACCACGGCTCCCTTTGGTCAGATTATAAAAATAACTGAAACAAAAAAATCATATTATGTGAACAATGGCGTCTATCACCCGCTCCTTGACACCCAAATTGCCAAAATCAATTTCCCCAATCTTACTTCAACCAACAAATCAATTACCAGTCTCATAGACGTCGTGATTGGCGACCCGGTACTCTTCAAAGATGGCACGCTCCTGGCAGTGCAAGGTGATGGCGACACCTATGTGGTGGAAAAGGGCAAGAAACGACATATCGCTTCGCAGGAAGTCTTCGATGGCCTAGGGTATAATGCAGACAACATCGTCTGGACCGATGAGTTTACTTTGATGGCGCATCCAACCGGTGAACCGATCTATCTTAGGAACGACGACACCGATATTGCGCTTGGTGATGATCCCGATGTCCTGGCGCGCGACCCTCTGCGCACCAGTATTGGTCTCAATACCAAGATGATCATGACCGCCGCCAAAAAAATTAAGGTTACTGGCCCCACATTTGATACCAAAGTCGACAGTTATCTCATTGCCGATGAAACCGGAAAAATTTTGGCCGGAAAAAATATTGATGCCGTGCGACCCATGGCTTCGCTGGCCAAAGTGATGACTGGTTATCGTCTGTTCAAAGAAGGCATCAAGACCTGGGCCACTACCACCTACAAACCCAGCGAACACAAAGCCCTGTACAACAATTTCCGCGTGGCCAGCGGAGAAAAAATCCGCAATTCGGATCTGCTTCTCTCTATGCTGGTCTCTTCGGTCAATCAACCTGCCCGCATGCTGGTCGATTCTGTGGAAAAAAATGAAAGTAAATTTGTTGCCCGCATGAATAGCCAGGCGCGCACCTGGGGTCTCGCCCACACCACGTTTGTTGATGTCACCGGAGAAAATTTGAAAACCAAAACCACAGCGCGCGACTACCTGACGCTCTTCCGCAAAGCCACCAACAATGGGGATTTGCGCGCGATTCTTGATACTGCATCCTACAGCTACGACGAAGTGGTGGACAAAGATGGTCATCCGCACCACTTTGACACCAACATCAATCCCCTCTTGCAAAAAACCGATTTGCCATTTACTATTCTAGCCAGCAAGACCGGGTACCTCGACGAAGCCGGAGCCGAGACGGCCATGTTTATCGAGCGAAAATCAGACAAAAAAAGATTTTATATTATCACTATGGGCAATCCGCACGAAGTGAACACATTCACCGATCCCGAACGCATCAGCCGCTTTGCTTTGGCCAGTTTCTCTCTGCCAAAATCAAATACAATTGCTATCAACAACTAAAAACTAGTCTCTAACACCTCATACCTAATTCCTCAATTCATGTCACTTGTCTTTGCCGGTATTACCCCGCACCCACCGCTTCTCGTCCCAGCCATTGGTCAGGGTGAACTTGACAAACTCATGGATACCCGAGAAGCGCTGGCGCGCCTGGAAGAAGATCTCTACCTTGCCAAGCCCGAACGCATTCTTATTATCGCGCCGCACGGAAGCTATTACCATGACGCCTTTACCATCAATGCGCATCCCCACTTCTCCAGCGCCTTCGAAGAATTCGGTGATTTGACGACAAAAGTTGCCTGGCACGGAGCATCCGAATGGGCGGCTCGTATCCGCCATGCCGCGAGTCGAGAAAACATTCCACTTCAGACAGTAAGCCAGCCAGCACTCGACCACAGCGCTTCGGTTCCTTTATTTTATCTCACGCCACATTTACCCAACATCCAAATTCTCCCCATTGGATATAGCGACTTGTCCTCGACTGATCATCTCAACTTTGGTGCGTTTTTGAAAGAAATGATTGCTGAAGATCATCGCCGGATTGCAGTCATTGCTTCGGCTGATCTTGCTCATAATACAGAAAAACATTCCGATCGATCTTTTGATTCAGACATTATCGATCTTCTCCAGGTCCGCAACACCACTGGTCTGGCTTCCCTATCCCCCGAACGCGTGGCGGCCGCCCAGGCTTGCGGATATCGTTCGCTTCTGATTCTCCTTGGCATCCTGAAAAATTGCGCCTTTGAATTCAAAACCTATTCATACGAAGCCCCCTTCGGCATTGGATATCTGGTTGGGCGCTGTGTCTTCTAAATCTGTGTTTGCGGCCATTATTCCTTTGGCGCGCCTGCCTCGGCGCTTCGGCAGCTTTGACTACCAGGTGCCAGATGCACTCGCCGAAATCATTGCGCCAGGCCAGCTCCTCGAAATCCCTTTTCGCAATCAAACCATTTTTGGCTTGGTTCAGTCGCTCTCGCAGACCACTGCAAATACTGCTGGGATGAAGCCAATAACACGGATCATCGCTCCAGAGCCGATCTTGCCCGACCCGATGATGCGCCTCTTGCCAATCATCGCGAACTGGTATGGATTATCTTTGTCCAAAACCGCACTGCTGTTTCTGCCGCCGATACAGAAAAGAAAATTGAAAACAATCACACTCAACTCACTCCAAAAAAAGTCCGCCAGAGCAACTCCACCATCTCCGGTGTACCATCGTTACACAAGTTCGGACGAATATGCGCGCATACTTTCCCAAACAGCGCATGGG
>CAYNXQ010000074.1:0-4192 GCA_964401185.1 uncultured Gammaproteobacteria bacterium
ACGGTGTTTTTGTTTTCGCGGGCATGGTTAGACTACGTGGAAACACAGATTTTTATCTGACTCAAAGGTTTCCACTTTCTCACTGTGCGGAGAGGGTGGGATTCGAACCCACGAGGCCTTGCGGCCTACGGCTTTTCGAGAGCCGCACGATCGACCACTCTGACACCTCTCCATTCGAAAGATAGACTATCATGCGCAGCCGATAAAATCAAGCCCTCTGTCTCCATAATTTTTTCTGCATGAAAGTTTTGTGCTATACTGAAAACCATATGCAATATGATTTTCTTGTTTTAGGCGGAGCAGGCATGCAGGGCCGAATTGCAGCTCGCGATTTGCTCGAAAGCGGCCACTCTGTTTTTTTGGCCGACCTCTACCGCGAAAAAGCGGAAAAACTTCTCACCTATCCAAAAACGGATTTTGCTTTTATTGATCTGCGCGACATTCCACAGACTATAGAACTGATCAAAAAAGTAAAACCGGCAGTCGTACTCAATTGCGCTGAAGGCGATTGGGATCTGAATGTCTACCAAGCCTGTCTGGAGACAAAAACTCATGTGCTTGATCTCGGATCCGATGTGCCGATGACAAAAAAACAGATTGCCATGCATGCAGCTTTCAAAAAGAATGACTTGATCGCCATCACCGGCTGCGGCTCGACGCCAGGCATCAACAATGTTCTGCTTCATCATGCCCACCAGCTCTTTGATCGCTTGCATACAGTCGAGGTTGGTTTTGCCTGGGATTCCAATATCAAAAAATTCGTGGTGCCATTTTCGATGGAAAGCATTATCGAAGAGTTCACTGCGCCGGCAGCAACGATTAGCAATGGCCGGTGGTTCATGAAAACACCCATGGACACGATCGAAGAGCGAGAATTTCGAGAGATCGGCAAGCAAAAATGCTTCATCGTGCGCCATCCGGAAACCTATACCTTCTACTACTACAACAAAAAAGATGGCCTGAAAAATCTGCGCTTCTACGCTGGATTCCCCGACCATTCTATGGATACGATCCAAAAAGTGATTGATCTGGGATTTGAAAGCAAGGAACCGGTGCTCGTCGATGGAGTGGAAGTTGCTCCAATCAAGGTGCTCACCCAGGTGCTGAAAAATCTTCCTGTGCCCAGAGGCTATACCGAAAAAGAAAATCTCTGGGTGCATGTCTGGGGAGAAAAAGATGGCAAGCCCCAGGATATCCTCATGGAATGCATTGTAAACACGCTCCCGGATTGGAAGGATGCTGGCTGCAATATTGATACTGGCATGCCCGCATCCATCATGGCGCAGATGGTGAAAGATGGCCGCATTACCGCCCGCGGCAGCTTCCCGCCCGGGCCAGTGGTACCGACAGAAGAATTTTTTCGTGAACTGCGCCATCGCGGCATGGACGTCTACCAGGACGGAGAATTGATCAATGGAAAAAAACCAAAAAACTCGTCATCTTTTTTCAAAAAAATCTTCCAGCGGGGAATCTTTGCCAAGTAACCGGTCGACAACGTATCGCGCTGCCAAAAAGCAAACCACCTGCGATGCTGCCCCCGCAATGACAGCCGTATCCCTTTCCAATCGTATCAACGGATCATAGTCGGCTGTTGTGCCAAAGGTGCCGGCCCAGGCGTATTCGGCCGTGATTCCCAGATCGGGAAACAATTTCTTGAGAAAAATTTCTATTTGCTTGAGATGCGGCCGATGCGGATCGGTTTTTTTGTAGCGACGATGCACGCCGAGATTGCCATATCCCACCAGAAGCCGGTTGTCATGCGTAATCTTGAAGTAATGATAATTCTTTTTCGTATCAAAGACGATCTTTTTTTTCTTGCCCAGATCAAAGCCAATCGCGTGCAGTTCGCTATCGATGAGTGGCCTTGTCATGATAATGGTGGTTTTCACCGTACGCACTTTGGCTGTTGGATATTCATCATCCACTGCCCAGATCAATTTCTTGAAATGTATATTTCCACCCGGTGTTTCGGCGATATGGTCTTTGACCTCGAGACAGGCGGTGTTTTCGTAGATGCGCACCCCGCGAGATCCAACGACCGTGGAGAGATTCTGGGTTAATTTCAAGGGATTCACCGACAGTCCGTGATTTTTGGACAGGATAGCGCGATCAAAGAGATCGGTATGGATTTCTTTTTTCAAGTCTATTCTTCCTAGAAGCACTGTGTCGCTGGTAAAAATTTTCTGAAGCTCAAATTCCCTCTCCACATTGCCAGCAGTTTTGTGCTTGTACCCGCAGTACATCGTATCTTGAATTTCGGCTTCACAGTCGATCTGTTCATCCTTGATCAGCTGCTGCAGTGATTTCATGCCGGCATACACTTCATTCCAATACATTTTTGCCTTCTGTTTCCCATGATCATGCATCACATCTTCCAAATCCTTTTCCCCCTGAAGCACTAGCGTGCCTGCGGCCATCCCGGTGGCCCCGCTCGCTACATGGTGTTTCTCGATCAAAACAACATTTTTCTGCCCGGCTTTGGTCAGAAAATAGGCAGCTGACACTCCGGTGATCCCGCCGCCGACGATCAGATAGTCGCATTCAATGTCATGTGCAAGCTTTGGCCGGATTTTATAACCTGGATTTTTCCAAAAAACTTCAAATTTCATAGGTGCTTCAAAGACTAAAATCGCTTGTGGACAGTATAACAATTGGCGAATGACTGGTCTATACAGGTTGAATTTTTTCCCCCTTCTTGCTACACTGCAAAGGAACTTTTTCTTTATACCCCCTATGAACAAATATCTTGTTCTATCGATCATCGCCACAACACTCTTTGTCTCTGGATGCGGGACAAGTCCCCAATCCACGACAAATGCGTCCAGTACGACTACCGATCAGTCGTCGCAAACACAAGCTCTGCAGACAACCAATTTACCCACACAATCCACGAATCCTATGGACATGCAAATCGACAAAACAAAATCATATACCGCGGTACTCCACACCAGTGTTGGCGATATCGAAATCGCGCTCGATGCCAAGGACACACCGATCACGGCCAACAACTTTATCGCTCTCTCGCACAAGCATTTTTACGACAATACTATTTTTCACCGCGTGATTGCCGGATTCATGATTCAGGGTGGCGACCCAGATGGTAATGGTACCGGCGGGCCAGGCTACACATTTGATGACGAGCAATTTAGTGGCGACTACACGCGCGGCACTGTCGCCATGGCCAACCGCGGCCCCAATACCAATGGCAGCCAATTCTTTATCATGCATGCCGACCAGGCGTTGCCACACAACTATGTGATCTTTGGCCATGTGACCAAAGGGCTGGATGTGGTCGACAGAATCGCCACCGCCAAAGTGACCATGAGTCCGACTGGCGAACCATCGGTGCCAGTCAATCCAGTCAAGGTGAATACGGTCGATATTACCGAAAAATAACTTCATGAACCAAGCCGAAATCATCCAAGCCACCGCCGCCTACGTACGACAGACATTGGAAGGCGAAGGTTCAGGCCACGATTGGTGGCACATCGTGCGGGTGTGGAATCTCGCCAAGCGCATCGGTGCAATCGAAGGCGCGGATCCATTTGTGGTTGAACTCGCAGCACTCCTCCACGATATTGCGGATTGGAAATTTCACGATGGTGATCTTGGGGCTGGCGCTCGCGTGGCTCGTGTCTGGCTAGAAAAGCAACCAGTGCCCAAAGAAATCATTGTGCACATCTGTGACATCGTGGAGCATGTCTCGTACAAAGGCGCTGGTGTCGCAACCGAAATGGCGACACTGGAAGGCAAGATTGTCCAAGATGCCGACCGACTGGATGCGATCGGCGCTATCGGCATTGCCCGGACATTTGCCTATGGCGGACACAAAAATCGAGAAATGTATAATCCAGAAATGCCGCCAACGCTTCACCAATCGTTTGAAGAATACAAAAACAGCATTGGCACCACCATCAATCATTTCTACGAAAAACTTTTGCTCCTGAAAGATCGCATGAATACAGCCACTGCGAAGCAAATTGCCCTTGAGCGACACCAGTATATGAAGGAGTACCTCGAGCGTTTTTATAAAGAATGGAATGGAAACTTATAGCTTATAAGCTTGCTCGCTTGCAAGCCGGTAAGTAAACTTTTTAAGCCCTTCCAGTCTTTCTGACCTTTTGAGCTTTTCCAGCTCTTACGTATATGAACATAAAGATAGAAAAACTCGTGTTTGGTGGACAAGGACTCG
>CAYNXQ010000075.1:0-4190 GCA_964401185.1 uncultured Gammaproteobacteria bacterium
GCGTGGGCGTGGCTCGTCTTTGTGGGTGATCACACCCCGCGATATACATCTGGTGCGTTCCATCCGCATCTGGCTCAACATCGTATACCACTTGCTCTAATTTTCCTACACCGACCACGCTATCAAAGGCATAGATATGATCATGGATCACGGCCGTACGCACAGTCAGCGCCGGGTAAGGCCAAATATGCATCTTGTGCCGCGGCCCAAGATCAATGGTGATAAACCCATTGGGATGCACTCGTGGACGGGTATTCAATTGTCGAAGTATATCGACTGTAGGGAATGATTCTGGCGTCATGTTTACACCTCCGCAGACAAATTGTTTGTTTACAATAATACAGCAGATAACAGATTGTCAAGAATTCCGTTGACTTCTCGTCTCCAAAAAAGTACACTGACACCATTGGACAACACATCTCCGAGAGACCAACCTCTTGTTTCCCAAAAAAATTCTATGTTCGCTACTCTTACGATCGTCCTTGGCCTAATCGTCTTCGAAATTGCAAACAGCGTGGACAATGCGATTGTCAATGCCCACGTGCTGCGCACTATGAGTCCGCGTGCTCGCTCCTGGTTTTTGGTTTGGGGCGTATTCTCGGCAGTGTTTCTGATCCGCGGACTCTTGCCACTTCTCTTGGTCTGGATTGCCACTCCGGGACTCCGATTCCTCGACGCATTTCACGCGACCTTTGGCGGCAATCCCCAGGCGCAACTAGCAATAGAGCAAAGCGCCCCCATCCTTCTTATTGGCGGCGGCATGTTTCTTCTCCTGCTTTACTTGCACTGGTTATTTCTAGAAAAAAAAGAACCCTATTTTGTCCCCGAACGATTGGTAAAAGAAAAACATGGCATCTGGTTTTTTGGTCTGACAGCTTTCCTCCTGGTTGGCATTCTCTACCTGGCACGAACAAACCCTGTGGCTATGCTCTCGGCTGCGACCGGCAACGCCATCTTCTTTATCCTCTATGGATTCCGCGAATTGGCCGAACGCGAAGAAGGCAATCTGGAGAAACCTGGTCACTCGGATTTGGCCAAGCTATTTTTCCTGGAAATGCTCGATGCGTCATTTAGCATCGATGGCGTCTTTGGCGCCTTTGCCTTTACCACCAATGTTCTTCTCATTTTGATTGGCAATGGCATTGGAGCGCTGATTGTTCGGCAGCTAACCATCAAAGGAATGAATCAAGTGGCCAAATATCGCTGGCTCAAAAATGGCGCCATGACGTCGATCGGGGTCCTTGGCATCCTAATGATCGTGGAATCATTTGGATTTCATCTGCCTGAATGGGTGCCTACCATGACCACGCTCGTGATCGTGGGCGTCACGTTTTTCTCTTCGCATCGCGATCTGCAGAGAAAAATCACCCAGGAGTTGACAAAGCTCTAGGCAGGCTGTATCCTTGTACTACAGTCCATATCGCGGGGTAGAGCAGTCTGGCAGCTCGTCGGGCCCATAACCCGAAGGTCCCCGGTTCAAATCCGGGCCCCGCAACCAGGCGCGGTAGTAGTTCAGTTGGTAGAACGTCTCCTTGCCAAGGAGAAGGTCGCCAGTTCGAATCTGGTCTACCGCTCGGGTGAGTCAAAATCCTGCGACTCACTGTATGGCAAAAACAAAAGATCCCCTTCACTGGGGATTTTTTGTTGCACGCTTGACAGGTGCTTCTGCCACTGGTACACTGTCCGCTGGAGGAAAAAGCATGAAAATGCCAAAGTCAGAGCCGGTCGTTCATGTACAAATCTGGGTCAAACCTGGATTCAGCGCTACGCTTATCCGGATGCGACTAGGGAAAAGAGCCACAGAATTTAATAGCTTTGAAATCGAGACGCATGCCAATGGCGTGATGTCCTTGTGGGGATATACCCCTCGATCGATTTGCGAAAAAATCTTCAAGACGCAGCTTGAATTCATGGTCGATGAAAAAGTCTGGAAAAATTTCTCTCCACTACAAGTGCCTCCTCGCCTGATGCACTGTGTGACTGCCATCGCTCTGGATCGCGTCGAGTGCTACGCCAAGTAGAAGTAACCATAAAAATACCGCCTGACAGCAAAACCCTGTCAGGTTTTTCTATTTAAGATGAAATAATGCCTCGGCGTTTTTGTGCAAGATGAGTTCCAGTTGCTCGGCCGAGAGGCCAAGCTGTTCCACAAAATATCGATATGATGCCAGGGTAGCTAGCGGCCAATCCGTACCAAAGAGAAGTTTGTCGGCGCCAGCATAGGCGATCAGATCGCGCGTGCGTTGAATCACGAGTTTGCCATAAGGAGAATCAAATGATCCTCGATCGGCAACGAGTCCGGAGATGTCGGCATAAACATTTTTATTTTTATAGAGCAGTTCGGCACAATCGATCATCCAGGGATTGCCCATGTGGGCAATAATAATTTTTAGATTGGGAAAGGCAACTGCGACTTCGTCAATCGGCAGTGGCTGGCTATATTTCACCAGATGATGCGAACCCCAGGTATCTCCAGTGTGAAAAATAATCGGGATATTGTATCGCTCGGCGAGCGCGTAAATCGGGAAACAGCGCTCTTCGTTTGCGTAGAATGATTGATATCCCAGGTACAATTTAATACCAACAATCTTTTTCTCCTTGATCAATTGCTCGAGCGCCGCTAGATCCTCGGCTACATACTCTGTTGGATCAATCGTGCCGACTACCGAGACTTGTGGATTACCTGCGACAATGCGAATAATCTCGGGAGTGGTCTGATAGTGCGGATCCTTTTTTCTTTTGCTATCAAAAAACCGCGCGAGGAGAATCACGTGATCAATTCCTACTTCATTCATCTCGGCAAGGATGTACGACAAATTTTTTTCTGGACTTTCGTTGAATGGCGCACCCTGATCAATATCAATATGCGCGTGAGCATCGATGATCATAAGAAAAAAAGTAGAAAAATCTAGTATAGTAAATACAGCAAAAAAATAAAATACCACTGTGCAGTGGCATTTTATTTTTGTCGGGGTGATAGGACTTGAACCTACGACCTACTGGTCCCAAACCAGTCGCTCTAGCCAACTGAGCTACACCCCGATATGTGGAACAGACACCCCAGAAAGTGGAAAGATAGGAGCCTGCGACGTAAGAAACCAAAGGTGTCTTAAGTCGGGGCCTGGGGTGGATGTTGTGCCGAGGGCCAGGATCGAACTGGCGACACAAGGATTTTCAGTCCTCTGCTCTACCACTGAGCTACCTCGGCCTTTGAAACAGATGAAAAGAGAATCATCAGAAATCTTTAGAATTTTGATGCCAGTATCTCATAGACGCATCCCCAAGTCAAGGATGGCAAGTAGGACTTGACAAAACGCCTCTCTTGTGTCATGATGCCGATGCCAATCAAGGCAGGCTCTATGGTAGGGCCAAAAGGAGAAGGGACCATGATACCGAAGTCGCAACTGCGCAACGCCATGGCGCTGATGCTTACGGCGTTCACTACGAACGCGCTTGCTCAACAGCCCGTGCCGCCGTTTCTGCAGGAGGGAGACGAGGTACGACTATGTGGCGACTCGATCATCGAACAAGGCTGGGGGTATCTCGCCTTTCTCATGGGCTGGCCTGACACCTGCTCGACCCATCTGCGCATGATCAAGAGCGGGATTACCGGCCAGGACACTTCCGGCCTCGAGGCAGGCCTGACCACGTATCTGTTGCCAGATTTGCAACAGTCGCTTACGGCAACGGTTCCGGTTCGGCGACAAGTTTTTGTCCTGATGGATGCGGTGAACGACGTATTTCACTGCCGGGTGAATCAGACCGATCAGCACCTTTATATCAATAGTATCGCCCACGTTGCCGATACGCTCTCCGCATCCGGAGCGACCGTGATTCTGGCGTCACCGACTCCAGCGGATTGCTTCATGTATGATGCAACTCTGTCGTATGGCCACATCTGCTGCAATGATGTGGCCCACAACACCTCACCAACATACTGGAATTCCACGACGAATTCCTGTGCAGTAGTCAATGGTGTGCAGACAGTACGGTTGACCTGTGCAGAGACGCTCGCGCGTCAGGCAGCAGCCACGACCGCGCTGCAGAACTACGCGGCGAACCATTCGCCACCCCTGCCGTTCATGGACCAGTACAATGGTCTCTTGAATGATCCGGGAGTCCAAGCGATTTTGCCTGGTGTACACAATACGTTCAAGGCAATGGCCCACGAGACCATGCAGGTGGCATTC
>CAYNXQ010000076.1:0-4143 GCA_964401185.1 uncultured Gammaproteobacteria bacterium
CTGACATGCTCGATTATCCGTCTTTATTTCCATCGCAGAAATCTTTTCTATCCCCTGATCTCCAAACCAGGGACGATCAGCGCGGCCAAAAACTTCTTTCTTTTCAAATGCAAAAGATAAAAATTCTGGAGCGTACTCGCTGTTGCCATTGACCAGCGCGAATTTGGGGATTTGTTTTGAAAATACTCGATCGAGATTTCTTCCCACAAGTTGTCCTGATTTTTTTCTTCGACAGTTCGCCACAGCCGAAAAAATATTCAACTTGGCTTGTTTGTAGGCATCAAAGCTGCCGTGGGATTCGATATGTTCGGGATACAGATTGGTGAGCACGATCGCATCGTAATTGATAAATCGGTGGCGGTACTGCACAGCGCCTTCCGATGTTGTCTCAATAATCGCGATATCGCAATGTTCGCGAACCATGCGACGAAGATACTTCTGGATCTGCATGCGACCGAGCATAGTCATCTTTTGATTGTTCAGCTGGTCGACTCCGGCAATATAGAAATCCACCGTCGAGAGCGACCCCACACGATAGCCAGAGGCCTCGAGCAACTGGCGAAGAAAATGAACGGTCGAGGATTTGCCCGACGTGCCAGTAACCCCGATCACATAAAGCGCTTCCGAAGGATGACCATAGACAATGCTTCCCCACCAGGCAAAGAAAAAATGCCGCAGTTGGCGGAGTGGTTTTGGCACCAGTGGCTTGAGGAGCGAGCGGATAGTCGACATACTCACCCTATTGTACGGAGGAAGGGGCGGAAAATCAACCCTTGACTGGAACCAGAGAGAATAGTATGGTAAGCAAAGGAGGCAAATATGCCCTATGAGATCTTTCAAAAAGAAGGCTACCCGATTGCGATTGTCGCCACCGAAGCGGATGTTACGCCGAAGTTGATCGAGGAGCTTACCCTCTTGAATAACGGAGACATGCGAGCTAAAATCGTGTCTGGAAAAAAGATTTTGGTTCGTGAAGTCGGTACTACCAAGATCATCCGTCAGCTCCGTATCGATGTTCATTTCGACGACGAACCGCCTGGTTCATAAGGAGGACACCATGGCCTATGCAGTGTTTCAGCGCGAAGAACTCATCGTCGCTCAGGCGAATAGTTTCGATGAGATCATGGACAAAATTTCGGTAGAGGTTCGATTGCTGCAGCGGGGCGATCTCAAGGCACGTCTCGCTCTTGGCAAGGGCACCCTCAAAGTCCGTGACACGGATGCAGATGATATTGTTGCGGAATTTCGACTCGTGGTCCAGTTTGAAGATGTAGCCCTCGAGCCTGACGACGAAGAAAAACCCACCAAACCGTAGTAAGGAGGATCAGCATGTCTTGGCCATTGATTGCAATCACCCTCGCCATGGTGGCGATCGTGACTGGAGCAATGCGATTCGTGAAATATCTGGATCAACGATTCCAGAAACAAAAAATGTTTGATGTGATCACCGCGACGATCAAACACAATTGCATGGTCGGTGGGCACATCCCCGAGATGGTAATCGGCAATGCCTATTGGTATGAATTCCGACAAGTAGCCCAGGCGGTTACCTTGTCGATTCGGAACGCCGACGGATCAATCACAACTCAGCCCGAGATGTATCTTCTCTGGATGGAAGACGACGAAATCGGTATCACTTACTATCGGCCTGATGGGCAGGTGGGTGAAGAATTTCCGATGAGGATCACTTCGATCGTGGGAATCACGAGGGCGAATATCGTCAAACGAACAGAATAACATAAGGCCTGTGAGACAGTATCCACTGTTCCACAGGCTTCTTTTTTTGTATACTAGAGCAATCTATGGCCAAAAAGATCGCTCTGCTATTTGGTGGTATCGCGCTTTCCGTCGCCTTTCTTTTTGTTTTTCACGCCCAACTCCAACATCTTCTTGTCATGGTCGAAGGACAACTCTTCCCCTGCTCCACACCAATTGCCTATGACATCGGCGAATTTGATACCAAGTTTGGCGTTTCCAGAAAAGCTTTTCTCCAAGCGCTCTCCGACGCCGAAGCGATCTGGGAAAAGCCCATTGGACGAAACCTATTTGCCTATGTTCCGGGCGGCGATTTGAAGATTAATCTTATTTATGATTTCCGCCAGCAAGCCACGATCCAGCTGCGTGGGCTTGGTATTACACTCCACGACGACCAAGGTTCCTATAATCAGGTCAAGGCAAAATATGATGCGCTGGCCGCAGGGCTAAAGCAAAAAAAAGCCGAGTATGCGGCACTCGTCGCTGATTTCGGGCAGAAGCGAACTGCCTACGAAGCGGAAGTTGCCGACTGGAATCGCCGCGGTGGCGCGCCCAAAGATGTCTACGATCAACTGCAGGCGCAAAAAGCTGCCCTCGACAGCGAAGCAGCCCAGATCAATGCGCTAGAGGCAAATATCAATGCCGATGTCGATACCATCAATGCATTGGTTGTAACGCTCAATCATTTGATTGATGTTCTCAATCTGGATGCGAACAAGTATAATGAAGTTGGCTCTACCCAGGGTCGAGAATTTGAAGAGGGTTTGTATCAAAGTAGTGCGGCCGGACAGTCGATCAGCATCTATCAATTCGATAGTCAGGTGCACCTCGTTCGAGTGCTCGCGCATGAACTCGGGCACGCCCTTGGGCTTGATCACGTGGATGATCCCAAAGCAATTATGTACCGGCTCAATACTGGAACCAATGAAAAGCTGACGGCCACTGATCTCATCCAACTCAAATCCCATTGTCGTATTCAATAACTTTTATTTTTTATGCCAAAGAAAATTTCCTGGCTTGCGTCCGTTGGCCTGACCCTCGTGCTCGGCGGGGCAGGATGCGCGTCAGGAGTATCACCGACTCCTCGACCAACAACCCAAACTTCTGCTCCAACGCCAGCCCCAGCAGCTGCCATTACCGAGATCGTGACGATCAAAAATTTTGCTTTTGTTCCTGCATCATTTTCGATTCATGTCGGCGACACTGTCACCTGGCGCCAAAATGACAGCGTCCCTCATACGGTTGCCTTTTCGGATGGTACTACCAGTCCACTCCTGAGCGCTGGGCAGGAATATAGCCGCACATTTACCAAGCCAGGGCATTACGACTACCATTGCAGTATCCACCCCTCGATGGTTGCTTCGATTGATGTACAGTAAAAAGAAAAATCTTCTAGAGGCAAAAAAATTCTCCCGCATTTGGGAGAATTTTTTTGCCTTGATAATAAATATTCTTTTCCTTGGAGAGCGGCTTCGATCGCGGCTTTCACCGTGGCATACGGCACCGCGCCGACGATTGGCTTGCCATTGACAAATGTTGTTGGTGTCCCATTCACCCCTGCAGCCTGCGCATCGGATACATCGCTGGCTACTGCCGAAGCATACTTGTCGGAGTTGAGACAGCTCGAGAATTGACTACCATTCATCCCAAGACCCGTCGCATACTTGATCAGATTGGCTTTGGAGTAGTAATCAGTATTGGATTCATCAGCTTGATGTTCGTAGAACCAATTGTGCATTGGCCAGAATTTACCCTGTTCATTGGCGCATTCAGCTGCTTCGGATGCCCAGGTCGAGGCCTGACCAAGGAAGGCAAAACTGCGGAAAGCAAACTTCACTTTGCCAGTCGCCACATAATCTTTCAGAATACTTTTTTCTGAATCCTGATAGAAACGTTCACAAAATGGACAGCGGAAATCGGCAAATTCAATGACAGTCACTGGCGCATTGGCCTTGCCCAAGAGTGGAAAATGACCAGCTGCAACATTGACAGCGCTCGGAGTTGGAGTTGGCTGTTGCGTGTTCCCTGGCTGCTGGATGCCTTGGTTGTTGTCTGCGACGACTTGATTGTTAGAGCCATTGGTACCGAGAAAAGCTTCCCCGCGCAGCAGTTTGACGCTCAAGAAGATAAAACCGATGGTGCACATGCCAAGGATACCGATCACCAAGCCGAGAATCATGGCAGTTTTGGGCGGAATACTGCTGAGCATGTTTTTGTTTTCGTCCATAGGATGAAAAAGCTACTAAATAAAAAGGGTGCTATGGCCGTAGTATAACAGCCTAAAAATCGCTGTAAAGGATTCCTGTGGGGAAAAATTGTGGGTCGGCCGGGGATCGAACCCGGGACCTTATCCTTAAAAGGGATCTGCTCTACCAGCTGAGCTACCGA
>CAYNXQ010000077.1:0-4107 GCA_964401185.1 uncultured Gammaproteobacteria bacterium
GATTTGAACCCTCGATACCCTTTCGGGTATACCGCCTTTCCAAGGCGGCGCACTCGACCGCTATGCGATCTCTCCCTACTTCTTTTTTCGCAAGAGGAATACTCCGACGAGCACGAGGATGATACCAAGATATTGGGCTGGCGTCAATCCAAAGTAGCGCGCATCTGCCCCAGGCACATCAGTCGCCCGAAGAAAGTCCAAAAAGAACCGCGCCAGGCCATAATAGGCCACAAGCAATCCGGTATAGAATCCTGGGCGCGGCGTTTTTTTCCTCATGACAAAAAACACAACTGCGAGCGGCAACAAGACCAGAATCTCGATCATCGCCATGTCGAGCCGCGGACCATCGGGAAATCGAATGGCCAAGGGGCAGGTAGAATGAATCCCCGGGTGATCGTGAATGAGAAAGCAGCCCACCCGGCCCACCAAAAATCCAAAAAGCGCTGCAAAACTCAAGGCATCAGCCCGCGCCAACAGTTTTTCCCGAGAAATTTTGTGTTTCGCTGCATACAAAAAAAATCCGAAAGCGGCGCCGAGGACTCCACCGATAATTGACATGCCCCCCTGCCAAATCTTTATCACACCCAACGGATGCAGAGCATAATAGCCGGGCGCATAAAACAGCACATGAAACAGCCGCGCCGAGAGGAGGCCAAGAGCAATCATCCAGAGGGCGTGATTCAACAGATCATCAGAGGCAAATCCCAGAGGCTTGGAGCGTCGCGACAGGATGACACAGGCAAGCACGATACCCAAGGAAACAAACAAACCCCAGACGTAGATTGTCACAGGGCCTAGCGCAATCGTTGTCCACTGAAACCAAGGGATCATCGAAGTAAAAAATAAAAAGTAAAAAGGCAAAAGATCTTTTCACTTTTAACTTCTTCCTTTTAACTTTTCAAAGCCTGCTCGATTAGTTTGATGGCCGCAGCTTCGCTATCCACGATCTGATAGATTTCATCGTCTTCGTCGGCAATGGTCTCCACATCATGCACCAGCGTTTTCTTGATAAAGTCGTGGAGCGGCCCCCAAAATGCGTGGTCCACCAAAATCACCGGCCGTTTTTTTATTTTCTTGGTTTGAATCAGGGTCAAAATCTCGAACAGCTGATGGAGGGTGCCGAAGCCTCCTGGGAAAAAGATAAATGCTTTGGTGGGAGCGGTCAAAATCAATTTGCGAGTAAAGGGAAACTGAAACAAAATGGATTTGTTCATGTAGGGGTTCACGAGTGTCGACGTGCCCACCCGCATGCCAATCCCCATCGACTGACCACCGACTTCAAAAGCGCCTTTGTTGGCCGCTTCGGCAATCCCTGTCTTGCCTCCGGTCACAACAGCATAACCCAGCTTGGCCAGTCCGCGCCCCAATCGCACCGCCTGATCATAATAGACGTTGCCCGGGTGAATGCTTTTGGTACCAAGCACGGTAATCGCATGCTCAAGTCCGCTGAGGAAATCAAAACCTTCGACCAATTCGGCCATCACCCGAAAAATTTTCCAGTCAATATTGCCTTCGCAGTGGAAGCTGTTGGGCGACAGGTCGCATTGTTCCATCCCCTCTTTGATATCCTTGAGTATGGCGTGCGCTTCGGCCGTGGTGTCGACCACCGACCATGCTTCAATCTCGGCTTTATTCACGGCCCCGATCGCCAGCGGTTTTTCTTTCAAAAATTGGAGGAGTGGTTCCCAAAACTCTTTGCCGACCAAGACCAGCGGGACGCGGCTCATCTGGCCGAGCTCGATCAAATCCACCACTTCGAAAAATTCATCCATTGTGCCGAATCCCCCAGGAAAATAGACGAAGGCATTGGCTGGCGAGGTCAGCATGACCTTGCGCGTGAAGAAATAGTAGAAGGCCGCGCTTTTCTTCACATACGGATTGATGCGCTGTTCAAAGGGCAATTGAATGTTGAGTCCAACCGATTCGGCGCCGGCATCGCTGGCCCCGCGATTGGCTGCTTCCATGATCCCCGGCCCTCCGCCAGTAATAATCGCGCACCCATCGCGCCCGAGGAGTTCGGCGATTTCTCGCGCCAACTGGTAATAGCGGTGATCTTCGGGAAAACGGGCCGATCCCATCACGGTCACTTCTTTTTTGAATTTGCCCAAAAATTGATAGCCTTCGACCAGCTCGGCCATGATGCGAAAGACGCGCCAGGTATCGCGATAATCCGGCAGGTCATGGGCCACCGCCATGCCGACGGTATGAGGAAACACTTTTTTTTCTGGCGCTTTTGGCATAAAAAAATTTTATGTTTACGTCAGAGATTCCACCAGCGCCCCCACCTGGAGCACAACTTCTTCGCCCAGGCGCGGACCAATCACTTGCAGCCCAACCGGGAGTTTGTCCCCCGTGAATCCCATCGGTACCGAGATGGCCGGGATTCCGGCCACAGCTGCTGGACTCACAAAGACATCGGCGGCATACATGGCCAGAATATCGGCAGCGCGTTCTCCCAGAGCAAAGGCTGGAAATGGCGACGTGGGCGTAACGAGCGCATCCACATCACGGAACACGTCGGTAAAATCGCGAATAATGAGAGTGCGCACTTTCTGGGCTTTGCGATAATAGGCATCGTAGTATCCGGCCGACAGCGCATAGGTCCCCATCATAATGCGGCGTTTGACCTCGGGCGGAAATCCGGCTGCGCGCGAACGAGTGTAGACAGAATACAAATTGTCGCCCGTTACTCGTGTGCCATAACGAATCCCATCGAGCCGAGCCAGATTGGAACTATCTTCGCAGGGCACGATCGTGTAATAGGTCGGAATAGAATATTTGGTATGTGGCAAAGAGACCTCCACCAATTCGGCGCCAGCGGCTTCGAGCGCTTTTAGACACTTCTCGGTCAGGGCACGCACGTCCGTGTGCATCCCAGGCAGATCCAGATATTCTTTGGGCACACCCAGCCGATATTTTTTCTTACGTTTTTTGATCGCTTTGGTATATTCGGGCACAGCCTCCCGAACTGTGGTCGCGTCTTTGGGATCGTGTCCAGCCATTGCTTCAAGAAGAATGGCAACATCTTCGACAGTTTTTGCCATGGGGCCAACCGTGTCGAGCGACGAGGCCATGGGCATGATGCCAGAGCGAGAATTGCGTCCATAACTGGGGCGCAGACCAACAATGCCGCAAAAGCTGGCCGGTTGCCGGATGGATCCGCCCGTGTCTTCGGCAATGGAATAGACACTCAAATCGGCGGCTACGGCTGCAGCCGAGCCGCCGGACGATCCACCGGCCACTTTGGTCTCGTCGTGCGGATTGCGCACTGGCCCGTACATGGAATTTTCATTGCTGGCGCCATGTCCAAAGGTGTCGCAATTGTTTTTGCCCAAAAGTACGCCGCCGGCCGAGCGAATCTTGCCAATCACCGTGGCGTCGAGTGGTGGGATGTAATTGTCCAAAATTTTGGCAGCTCCAGTCGACCGGACATCGGCTGTGCAGATCGCATCTTTGACCGAAAAGGGAATGCCGCAGAGGATACTGGCTTTGCCTTTTTTCAGCCGCTGATCGGCCTTTTGCGCCTCTATCAATGCCGTTTCTTTTGATATCGTAATAAACGCATTCAACTGCGGATTTTTCTCTTCAATCCTACGCAAATAATCCGTCGTGAGTTCTACCGAACTAAATTTCTTTTTCTTTAGCCCCTCGGCCGCCTCGGCAATAGTCAGATTGGTCAAGGACATAATTATTCTTCAAAAACAGCTGGCACCCGCAGGAGCACCCCGCTTTTCTCTGGAAATTGCGCGATCAATTTTTTCCGTACCTCTTCGGAACAATTCTCGGCTTCGTCCGCGCGAGTAACATCCATAAGTCCAGTGACCTGACACGTCTCGGGCACATCGTCGGTCGGGACTTCACCCAGCTGATCAATAAAAGAAAATACTGCCGAGAGCTCGTTGGCATAAAGATTTTTCTCATGATCGGTCAATTCCAGACGGGCTAAATTTGCCACCTGTTCGATTTCTTGTGGAGTCAAAGACATAGCAAAAATATACTCCTATTTTACCCTGCACGCACCCTCTTGACAAGTTTTTGCCTCTATGATAGAGTGGCCTCGGGTATGTAGTTCAAGCAGAGCGTCTTGGCTCGGTGGCTTGGTTCGGG
>CAYNXQ010000078.1:0-4036 GCA_964401185.1 uncultured Gammaproteobacteria bacterium
TTTTCTGGCCGCGGCCTATGGCGTGTACCTCCTGATTCAGGAATTGGAAGAGCGACGGAAAAAATCAAACGGTTGAACCCGGCTCTTGATGATCACCATCCAGAGCTTTTTTTTCTTTCAGCGCATCACGACGGGTGAGGGTAGTCAGATCCCGACCCAGCGCTTCAATTTTTACATGCAGACGGAAGAGGGCAAAGCCGGTAGCCGCCAAAGCAAGATAAACCACAAAATCAGCGCCGCGGCCAATGCCAAACATATTGGCGAGAATAGTAGTGCTATTGGGAAAAAAAACTGCACCCAGAGCCAAAAGCCACAAGAGAACCCAGAAGAATGCTCCGCGAGCCGAGAGCACCCGCGCCCGCCGCTTCTCGAGGACCGAAAAAATTGCCCCGAGAGCGAAGAGAAGGAAAATCAATTGGAAAAGCAACCGCATATGCGCTAAGAAATAAATTTGCCAAAAAATAATTCCTTCAAAATCCGACCGCCGCCGCCGATCCCCTGGCCATAGTCATGATAACGCACGGTAATCGGATGCTCAATAATCTTCAAATGCGCCCGCTTGGCCTGGAAAACAATCTCGGTAGCATGCGCCATCCGATCCTGGGTCAAGTGAATGGTCGCAAGCGCGCGAGGACCCAAAATCCGGAAGCCATTGTGCACATCGGTCAGTGCAACACCGGTCGCAATTTTCTCGAGCTGGCGCGCCAGAGGCAAAAGGACCATGCGTTTGAACAACGGAATTTTGGATACTTCCCCAAGAAATCTGGAGCCAAAGAGAATATCGGCGCCGCTGGTCCGAAGATGCTGGAGTGCGCCTGGAATTTCGGCTGGATCAAATTGATTGTCGGCATCGAAATGAATCACGATAGAAGCACCAAGCTCTCTCACATAGACATGACCAGTCTCGAGCGCTGCTCCCTGTCCGCGATTGATGCGATGATGCATCACTGTTGCCCCGGCACGCTGCGCTTCATCTATAGTATGATCAGTCGAAGCATCATCGATCACCACCACCCGATCAACATATCCAAAAAGATTCCGAACTACGGAACCAATAGTGCGTGCTTCATTGTACGCCGGAACCAGAGCAACCACCATATCATTGCAGCAATTCTTTGTGGGCAATCGTAAAATCAATGGTATTTTTCAATCCTTCTTCGAAGTCCACTATCGGCAGCCAGCTCAGCTGTTCTTTGGCCAGACGCAGATCCGGAACGCCTTTTTTGCTCAAGAATAAGAGCGGCTTTTCGTAGACCACGCTGGAACTGGATCGCGTGAGGCGGATAATGGCATTGGCAACTTCGATCTGTTTGTGGATCTGATCCGAACCCAAATTGGCCACGAACACATCGGGGCTGGCATTCATCAGGCGAACCAGAGCATCAATCATGTCGGTCACATAACACAGCGATTGATCGAGCTCGCCATCGCCGTAGATGACCAAATCCTTGCCCTCGAGCGCGTGCAAAATAAAATCAGGAACAAGAAGCCCCTGGTGGAGCGCCATGCGCGGACCGTAGGTAGGAAAAATGCGCGCGATTTTGGCGTCAATCCCATAGACCTGGCGATAGGTAGCCACACAGGCTTCGGCAAATCGCTTGCCTTCGTCGTAGCATGACCGCGGTGAAATAATATCCACATCTCCATGGTCAGTTTCGGAAAAGAAATAATGGTCTTTGGTCGGCGGACCGTACACGACCGAACTTGAGGTGAACACATATTTGGCCTTGTATTTGGCAGCCAATTCCAAAGTTGAAATCATGGACATTGAATTTGCCCACAAATTTTGAATTTTTAATTTTTCAAAATCAATCGGACTGGTCGGACAAGCCAAGTGATAGACTTCCTGGATACCCTGAAATTTGATACGAAACTTTTCCAGTTCGGGAAATTGATCCAGATCGATCGCCTGATTGACGTCAAATTTGACGAATTCAAAATCTGGATACTGCAAGAGATGATCAATATTTTGAACTGATGAATTGGAGAAGTCATCCATGCAGATCACTTTGGCTTCGCGAAGCAAGCGTTCGCACAAGTGCGAGCCCAAAAATCCGGCGCCGCCGGTGACCAGCACATTTTTTTTCTCAAAAATCGGATTGGCTGTTGCCATATTAGGAATTGGCATTATGAATCATGGCTTTTCTGGCAGTCATATAATCGACTGTCTTTTTCAATCCATCACGGAGCTGTACGAGCGGCAGCCATCCGAGATGCTCCTTGGCGAGCCGGAGATCGGGCAAGCCTTTCTGTACAACATACACCATCGGCGGAGAGGTTGCAATCCGCGCTTGCGATCCGGTCAGCGCCAGGATTTCTTCGGCAATCTCGGTCATGGGATACGTTCGATCAGCACCCAGATTCACAATAGCCAAGTCCTGCCCCGAAGCCATCAGGCGAATGAGTCCATCAATCATATCCGAGACGTAGCACAGTGATTGGAGTTCGCTGCCATCGCCATACAGCACCAAATCTTTTCCCTCCATCGCATTCAAAATAAAATCTGGAATCAGAAGTCCGCTGTGAAATCGCATGCGCGGTCCATACGTCGGAAAAATGCGGGCAATCTTGACATCAATTTTGTATGTATCGCGGTATGTCTGCACACAGGTCTCGGCAAATCGTTTGCCTTCGTTGTAGGCGGCTCGCGGCGAGAGATGATCCACAAAGCCCTCGTCGGCTTCGGTAAATTCGGCATGTCCGGGTGTAGCTGCGCCATAGACCACCGAGCTCGAGGCCAAAATAAATTTGGCGCGGTATTTGGCGGCCAGATTCAGTGCATTGATCACACCCGCCGAATTGCTCCAGAGCGATCGGAGTTTGAGCGCTTCGAAATCTTTTGGATTGGTCGGGCAGGCCAGATGATATATCTCCTGCACTCCTTGGAAGGTAATCTTGAATTTGCCGAGTTCGGAGAATTCTTCCAGATCAAGTGGCGCATCAATATCATACTTGATAAATTCAAAATTGGGATTGTGCAGCAGATGCTCGATATTGCCCAGCGATCCATTGGACAGGTCATCGAGACAAATCACTTTGGCTTCGCGAAGCAAGCGTTCGCACAAGTGCGAGCCCAAAAATCCGGCGCCGCCGGTGACCAGCACATTTTTTTTCTCAAAAATCGGAGTTTTGTGTTCCATGATATGATTATATCATAATTTCAGCAACCAAAACAACGATCGCACCTCCTGTTCTACTCTATACGTATTCCCATGAGTAAGCGGTCCCAAATATGACTGCACAGCCTCGTTGGTCGGATGCGTTTGCAGACGACGGAGCATGCGTCGTTTGGTCGTAATTCGCAAAATTCGATGATCTGCAAAATGAATCCAGCCAAGAAAATCTACTCCAGAAGCAAAAGTTTGTAGAGAAATTTTCTTGGGATGCAACGCAAGCGCAAGTTTTTCGGCAAGAAATTGATCCACCTTTGGCAAGAGATTGACCAGATATTCTTTGTCTTCGGAAAGAAAAACAAAATCATCGGCATAACGAATATAGTATTTGACGCCAAGCGTATGCTTTACCCACTGATCAAACACGTTCATGGAGATATTGGTCAAAAGTTGCGAGGTAAAATTGCCGAGCGGCAAACCCTTGCTTTGTTGATCTTCGGTATGAAAACTCTGTATCACATGTTGCAACAACCACAAAATATCTTGATCCGGAATATATTCAGTGAGTAAGTCGAGAAGAAACTGATGATCAATGCTGGCAAAAAATTTCTGGATGTCACATTTGAGCACCCATGCCGTGCGGGTGTGATTGCGACTTACCGTATACGCAAAGTCGCGGAAACGATTGATGGCTTTGTGCATCCCTTTGTCAACTCGACAGGAATACGAATCGGCAATAAATGTACGATCAAAAAATGGGTACAGAATTCGATAGATGGCATGATGAACCAGACGATCCCGCACGCTGGCTTTGTGGATATGCCGACGTTTGGGATCGTTGATGTAGAAACTTTTGTAACCACCATGTTGATAGGTGTGATTGGCGAGATCGGTATGAAGTGCTAGGATATTATCCATCAAGT
>CAYNXQ010000079.1:0-3918 GCA_964401185.1 uncultured Gammaproteobacteria bacterium
AAATTTCGTTAGTCCATGGGTTCTTGCCAAAAATAAGATATTCCGTACTTGGCATGTAGAAGCCCAAATGAAGGAGTTCAGAGAGTTTCTCGTCATAATAGGGAAGCCACTTGACATCATGGATTACCTTTTCACCGGGGCGCCTTTTCATGGACTCTGCAATTTTAAGATATCCTGCTCTATCTGTCTGCATCACATGGGTATCACCAATAACCATGAGTTCCTTAAAACCGAGGCGACGATAGTAGAGTGACGCTTTGTGGTCGCATTCAAGGACATAAGTGCCGGGCCGAAAATAGTAGGCATCGTTATCTGTTATTTGATAAATCGGCATCCCTTGATAAGTCTCAGCCCCCATGGTCGATAACTGTGTTTTTTCTCCGACCCAGTTGTTGGATGACAAATTGTTCTCTTCTTTGGCTCTCGGTTTAATTTCGCACGTCTCGGAGCGAGTCATCTGATAATTTTCGGTTTGACCCTGTTGGTATGTTGGAATTGTTTTCACACTTTTTGAGGCCTGCCGATTTCTCACGTTACAGCAAAATGATGGGTGTGATCTCCGGCGACATCGTCGCCGGAGATGATAGTGGGAGGGCAGAATCAGAAATTGTTTCTGTCGTCTGGTTTTGGTGTGAGTTCGAGTTGGTACTCGATGAAGGATTGCTCTTCGATGAGGTCACTTTCAAAAGGGGGATGATAGTTTCTTTGGTCATCGAAGGTGGTAATGCGTTTTAGTTCAACAAGTTCGGCTATGGCTTTTTCAAGCACGCGCACGAGTTTACGCAGGCGCTTGATGTCGGCGGGGGTCATGAGGTAGAGGTTTTTGGTTACATCTTTAGTCATGGCGTCAGATCCCCGATGACGATTGCACAATGAAGTCAGCACTTACGGCCTGACTTCGTTTTGCCATGGCCAGTGTCATGGAGGCCATGGCAAGGTTGCCGATTTTACGCGGCAGTCCTTGGCTGAGTTGTCTGAGCATGGCGTAGGCGCTTTCTTCAAAGAGAGGATCATTTCGTCCGGCAAGTTTAAGATGATGGAGAACGTAATCGCGGGCCTCTTCGTCGGCAGTGATGCCTGCCATGTGGTATCTGAGAGTGATGCGTTGATTAAGGGGTTCATGCATGCGGCGTTTAAGGCGTTCACGAAGATCTGGCTGACCGATGAGGATTAAGAGAAACGGCACTTTGGAGTCCATCTGGAAATTGGTTATGAGGATCAATTCTTGGAGTGTGTCATGATCCATGAGATGGGCCTCGTCAAGAATGATAACGGGGGTTTTTCCCTGGGCGTCGTGGAGTTCTTGGATGGCGCGCTGAATTTGCTCGAAGAGATCGGATTTGCGAATCCTTGGCGGCAATTTTAGGAGCTGGTTAAGTTGCCGATAGAGGTCGTTACGATTCACGGTGGAATGAGGCGTGTAGCAATGAACGTGGGTTTGGGGATTGAGTTCGTCTACGAATTTGCGAAGAGCGCTGGTCTTGCCGGCGCCGGGTTCACCGGTGAGGCAAAACAGCCCGCGATTTTGTTTAAGGATCTGGAGCCTGGCTGAGGCTTCTTTGAGGTCGAAGCTTTGAAACATCTGCTCTGTTTTAAGTTCTTTGACAAAGGGTTGGCGCTTGAAACCGAAATAGGCTTGGATCATGACTTCTCTCCTTGTGGTTTACCAATTGCGTGAAGGGCGATATCGGAAATGCGAGGGGTTGGTTTATAGATTTGGCCGTTAAGTCTTGTGTCGACGGGGGTGATTTTGGTTATGCGATGATCTTGGTCGTACAAGAAAACATCTCCTGGCCGCTCTTGTGAGAATTTAAGTTCGACTCTGCGCCCGATGTACTGCGGTGGCACTTCATAAACGATTGAACCCAGTGAGACGGTTGAGTCTTTACCCACTGAACGCTGGGTGGTGACCAGAAAATGCTCTTCAAGCGTTTCTTCATCGACTCGTTTACGTGGATAGTTCCTGATGGAAATCTGATATCGATCGATGGGTTTTGCCCCAATGCCGTTATGGAGGCGTTGATGGTAGTGGTCTCGAATCCAAAGTGAGAAGGCGTCGCTTAAATGCTTAAGCGTGAAGTTTGGATCGGACTCTTTGATGTCGGGCAGGAAGTTTTGTCTGACGGTTCGAAAGAATCGTTCGATCTTTCCGCGTGATGGGGAGTCATATGGTTTTGAGTGAACAAGGCCTATGCCGAGGTTGGCTGAGACAAGCTGCAAGTATTGGCTTGAGAACGCCGAGCCGTTATCACAGTAAAATCTGTCAGGTAAACCGTAGGCAAGAATTGCGTCTTTGAAGACACTCTCCAAAAGTTTTGTGTTCTCAGCAAAACCCCATTGAAATCCTACAATCAAACGTGAATGATCATCGATGACGGCCATTAAGATGGCGCGCCTTTTACGTTTGCCATCAATGAGGTGTGGTCCGTGCATGAAGTCAGCGGTCCAGAGTTCTCCGAAGTAGCGCATCTCAAATCGCTTGCGAGGTGTGGCGGCTCGTTTTGAATAAAGCCCTTCTGATTTTAAAAACCGTCTGATCGTCTCAATGCCTACAGGGGATGGGCCAAGCACACCCTCCCTGATGAGACGGTCGTAGAACTTTATGCAACTGAGCTCTGGATGCTCATCTCTGGTTTTACGAACAGCGTCTTTTGCCAGGTCTGAGAGAGAGCGAAACGAGCCAAGGTCTCGGCGTATTTTTGGCAAAAGTCCATGAAACCCCTTTTTACGATACTTGTAGAGCCAACTGCGCATGGTAGCCGTGGTGAATCGCCTTGGTCCCCGGCCCGGGACATCGAAGTCCCTCTTGCACATTTGAGAAAAGTAGGCCATCTGCGCCGCTCCCGAATCCATAAGTACAGGGCTAATGATCTGGTGGCGAAGTAAGCCGATTGCTTCTGCTTGTTTTTTATCCATCGAAAACCTCCTGAATGTTGAATCCAGACTGGCTTCTACACCAGGCGGCACCAAGCCGTTTCCAGAACTCTCGGCTTCCAACAACAAGAGGGTTGATTGACGTGTCAGGGTGGGTGCCTGACACTTAAACTGAGATAAGAATGTGCGGTTGAAATCGGTAAATAAAATTCTTCTCCAAGATCGCCGACCAGTTCGTCGATGGCCTCGACGAGGTGCTGGTGAACAACTCGTGCTTCAACAAGCCGTTCATGGGAAAAACGCGAGATCCTGTGCCGATAAAGAATAAAATCCGGCAGCAGGCTGAAACGCACCTGCTCGACTTTGCAAAAACCTGTTCGAATCACAAGTCTTCCGAAAAACTCAAGCTCCGTGCAAAACAGAAAACGTAAGTAATATCCGCGGAAAATGGCGCATCCAGCCTGATTGCAGACCGGACATGATAAACCAATCTCAGGCCAAGCATCATAATCCATCGAGCGGCGATGATCGGTGTCGCTCAAATACGAATCACTTGACTCAATATACTTGAGTGCCGCGGCTTTATCGCAGATCCTAAGAGTGACTCTTCTTGAGTGTGTCGTAACAATCAGGATAGTCCGGGCCGGGGGCCTCGTGCCCCTGGACTGCTAAATTATTATACTCTGATTATCTGATTACAGTTTTGTGACTCGCCCAAGGTCAGTGATAAAAGAATCTCTTCAGATGACGCGCTGAATTTCAGACCGCAATTTGATGGCTAACACCTGTCTCAATGCTTCAATCGGACTCAAACGCTGAACGCGCGGCTCTCACTCGTTCAAGGGCCGCCAAGAGACTTGGGTTTTTTTGACTGGCTTCATGGACACACGCGTTCCAAGACAGGACTTCGGAGTAGAGCGTCTGCGCGCTACCGAAGGAGACCCACGTGATCAACGACAACAAAAACAACAACCACTTCACGTCAGTTACCTTGAATTTTTTTAGTACATTGAGGTGGCGGATTTAAAGGTTCTTTAAAATTTT
>CAYNXQ010000080.1:0-3886 GCA_964401185.1 uncultured Gammaproteobacteria bacterium
TGAGAAACCAATGTTTTGTGCTGCAAAAATTTGACTCACTGATTTTGGGAGAGGGTGAGCAATTTTTTCCACTGATCCGGATTCTCCCGAGAGTGCGGATTCGTCGGTTACCAGACTGTGTGCCTCGATCAGCCGACAGTCAGCCGGGACGATGTCACCAGGCTGAAGAATAATAATATCTCCAGGTACAAGTTCGCGCGCAGGGATGTTCGCGATCACTCCTTGACGCTTCACGCGCGCCCGCGGGGCAGTATATTTGGACAAGATCTTGGCTGCTTTTTCCGATCGGTATTCCTGAAAAAATCCGAGCGCAGTATTGAGCGCGACAAACACGATGATAAGGAGTGCATCAAACCATTGTCCAAGCAGAGTCGAAAGAAGCGCGGCACTGCCGAGAAGATACATGAATGGCGAAGCGAGCTGACGCAAAAGGATAGACCAGGCGCTGTGATGTGCGTGGCGTAATTCATTTGGCCCGGAGGCTTGGCGCTTTTTTTCTACAGTACTGGTAGAAAGGCCGACATCTTTTTTTACCTGAAATTCCACCAAAACATCTGCTTCGCTCTTGTCTGTGTACGATGCAAACGACATACCTTAGCCATTAGATTTGAGCTCGTGGAGATAGTAGCTTTCGTAGATGGCAATAACCGATAGAGTGAGCGCAGCAATGCATGGGCCAATCACGACTCCAGAAATACCAAACAGAAAGATGCCACCGAGCGAAGAGAAAAAAACGAGCAATGGATGCATCTGAATATCCTTGCCAATAAACGGTGCGCGCAAAATATTGTCGATCGTGCTAATGATAAGGAGACCAATGGCAAAAATGGTCACTGCCTGCCAGACATTGCCAAGCGCGAGCATGATAAGGCCGACGGGGAGCCAGACCACGAATGAGCCGACGCCAGGCACCATGGAAAAGAGAAACAATAGTAGTGCCCATATGAAGGCCCCTTCGACACCGGTCGCCGAAAAAAGGATTGCCGCGATGATACCTTGGATGCCGCCGATCAGAAATGTGCTTTTGAGTGTCGCTCGAACGGTCGAGGTAAATCGAGAAAAGAGCATGTCTTCGTAGCCATCGCCAAGCGGCGAGAGAAAGCGCAATCGTCGCAAGATCCGTTCGCCATCTTTGAGCAGAAAGAACAGGGTGTAAATGAGAATGAATCCCAGGAATAGAAAGCGGATCGAGTTTTGGGTAATTTCTTTGAGATTGGAGAGAAGATAGAGTGTGATTGTTTTGGTAGCATTGGTCGCGAGGTCTGCTACCTGCCCGCGGATTTGGACAATGATTGGCGCCAGTATCGTATGCTGGAGGGCAGTACTCAATTTTTGAATGAGTTCCACTATTTGTCCGCTCGTAATGATATCGTAGAGAGTGCTTGATTCGCGGATAACAAGAAAAACAATCGCCGATAGCGGGAGAAAAATGGCGACAATCGCAAGGAGAATGGTAATGAGGGTGCTGACCCAGGCAATGCCAAGCACGCGATTAAGGCCTTTGTAGACTGGATAAAAGACAATGGCAATAATCGTGGCCCAAAACAAGGGAAAGAAAAATGGTCGTAGAAGCATAATCATGGTGATCGCAAGCGAGGCCATGAGTCCAAAAAGAAGAAGTGATCGCACGGTTGTCCGTGGCAGTTTATCAAGCATTTTTCGCATAAAAAAATGATATAGTGCTAGTATATCATTTTTTCTTACTCGCTGATATGGATTGTCTTACCATTGGAATTGTCCATGACGACGGAGATAGTCAAATCGGATAATGTTGTAAGAAATAAATTCATCCTCGATCGTTCCATCGAGGGCCATTTCCACTGCTTGGGCAACGGGGACAAAATGCGGTGTGATTACTTCATGCGTATCTTTGGGCAAGGGGTCAAGCACAAGGTCAGTAGCAGCAAAGGTGTAGATATCCCACAAGAGCGTATTGCTCGGTGATTTCTTGTGCAGCAATTTTAATTTTTTGGCACGGTACCCAGTTTCTTCACGAAGTTCTCTTTGGGCAGCAGATTTTGGCGTGTCGCCGGTCTTATCCATGCGTCCAGCTGGAAGAAACCAGACTTCTCGGCCATAGCCATGGCGGTATTCGCGGATCAGCAGGAGTTCATCGCGGTCATTGACCGCCAGAATGCTGACGCTCGATGGGCGTTCACAGTACTCATATGTCATCATAGTGCCATCGGCAAATGTGACGGCGCGATGCTTGATCGAGAAGATCGTGCCGGTAAACACACTTTGGATTGGACCAAGTTTTTCTGGTTTCATACGAAAGGAAGGAAAGGTATGCCTATTTTCTCATATTGAACAGAAAAAAAGAACCCCACCGAAATGATGAGATTCTCGGTAGGGGTTTTTGGGAAAAAGGAGGCTGCTAGGCGCTCCGTCGAGGCCGGCGAAGGCGGTGATAATCCTCGGCGACTTGACTCGCCTGTATGATCATCGTGCCGACCTTCTCATAGATAGAGATCAGTTTTGGACGAACGATCTCGATGGCTCCGCGCATCTCCTCCGAGTCGTCTGGATACTGCCCATAGATCTTTCGGCAGTGGCGGGCAAATTCCTCGATACTGCCGAGATACTTTTTTGCCTGCCCGAAGCACTTGAGGAGCTCGTAGTTTGAGAGACCGAGGTCTCGATACCGGGTGAATTCTCCGGCGATCAGATCCCGATAACTTCCAGCGATGGCTTCGGCCTCGATGGCCATGTCGAGGAGCGGGTCCCCTGCGAAGGGGAACGGAATGATTTTGTTGTTCAGCGGCGCATTCCTTGCGACCATGTTTTTTCTCCTTTTTTGTAACCCCTTGCGGGGGCCTGCCCACTCTGGGCCAGCATCGTATTGTACCAGGGATCAGGGATTTTGTCAATAGTTGTCTGAAATTTCAACAACTGGATTACTTCTTGGTAAGGACTGCCAGGCTCTCGATGTGGGGAGTGCGTGGGAAGAAATTGTAGAGGCGCAAAAATTCGACCGTGTAGCTTGGAGAAAGCAATTGGATGTCCCGGGCATGGGTCGCGATGTTGCAGGAGAGGTAGATAATCCGTTCGGGCGTGGTCTTGAGGAGTTGTTTTACCACATCGGTATGGAGGCCGGCGCGGGGCGGGTCAAGCATGATCGTTTCTGCGCCGGTAATCATGGTTGTGATTTTTTCGGCCGGAATGCATTCGGCGGTACAGTTGGGCCTATGATTCAAAGTAATATTTTCTTTGGCATAAGCAATCGCTTCGGCATTGTTGTCGACCAGTGTTGCCTGGGTATACGCACCATGGAGGGGGAGACTCAGCGTGCCAACCCCAGAGTAAAAATCGAGCAACGGTTTTTTTGCGTCCAAAAATGGCTGAATATCAGCAAGCACCTGCTCGATAATCGGGGTGTTGATTTGGAAGAAGCTCAAAAGCCCATATTTCAGTTGTGTATTTTTCAGTGTTTCGATCAGATAATCCTGACCAGCGCTATATAGCAGAGCGGTTGGTACAGAGGCCGGGCTTTTGTGAGTGGAGTAGTACAGATGAAAGCCAACAAAATGCTGACTCAAGCTTGGAAAGTCGGAGAATTCCAGTCGGTCTTTGATAAAAAGCGCGGCGATGGTTTCACCCTTGGCATTGCTGCGCAGAATCAGACTCTTGAGACTGCGGTTGGGAATTTTTTTCTCATTGATCCAGGTCAAAATCTGCTCGGCTGTCTGCTGAATCGCTGGTGTCGAGAGGATGCAGCCGGTATTGCCGGTGCGGTATTTTCGACCGCGTTCAAAAAATGCCAGAGAAATTGTGCCATCTACTGCTTCGGCAAAACTGTATTCCATCTTATTGCGGTAGTGGGTCGATCTCTCCCGACTTACGATATCAGGAGGAGTTTTTTGCTTCATGCCACCCAGTTTTTCGT
>CAYNXQ010000081.1:0-3782 GCA_964401185.1 uncultured Gammaproteobacteria bacterium
TTAGGTGTTAGGTGTTAGGTGTTAGGTGTTAGGTGTTAGGTGTTAGGTGAACTGTGTATCTTGTATCCTGTTTATGCTGGCTTTTTATCTTTGATGGCGCTCATGACAGTCACGAGACCACGGAGATTGCCCGCGAGCACTCGCGCAAATCCGGAAATTGGCGCATTGAGCGTGCCGACCAATTGACCAAGCAGCTGTTGCTTCCCTGGCAATTTGGACAAGGCCATCACCTTTGCCTCATCGATAAAGGCGCCTTCCAGAACCCCGCCAAATACCTTGGCCGCTTCGTGGGTCTTGGCGAACTTGGCAATGATTTGGGCCGGAGCAACTTCGTCGGATTCACCGAGGAGGACCGAGACGCCACCCGCAAATGCGGTGGTGTCGATCGCATACCCAGCCTCGCTTAGCGCTTTCTTCATCAGCGTCTTTTTGCCGATGACATAGCGCACGCCCGATTCTCGGCACAACGCGCGGAGTTCATCGGTATCCTTGATCGAAAGCCCCTGAAAGTTGGCGAACACCATGCCTTTGGCACTGCCGATGCCGCTCTTCAAATCATCTACAATGGCTACTTTTTGTTGTCGTGTTTTGGCCATAAAAAAACTGTGGCATTACCCACAGACAAGAGTGTACTCGACCTTCGAACCCAAGCATGACGGTGCTTGGAAAAGTGTACCTCGGTAGTGCTTACTCCCTAGGGTTGCCAGGGATGACTACTGTCTGCGGTGTTTTGATTTGTACCCCCATAATACCAGAGGGATAAAAACCTGTCAAGTGGCTACATGTGGAGTAAAAAAAGACGGTGACGAGGTCACCGTACTATCAATATTGATCTTACTTTGGCGCTTTGAGGAGGTACTGCTCGACCGTGAGATGGGTCTCGATCACGAGGATCCCTGCCTTCACCTGCTCGATGGCTCGCTCGAGGATCCCCCGCTCATGTGGCTCTGGCTTTACTTCTGCCAGATATCGCTCGCATCGTCCAACGAACTGGATCGATCCGGCAGTCTTGCCCATCTGCCAGGCAAGTGCCGGCGGCGCCAGCGCCCCGTATACAGCCTGTTTGCGAATAACAGAACCCTCTTGGTAATAGACCTGATACCCCTGAAATGTTTCCGGAAAATTTCCAATATCTATTTTACTCGTCCCAGAGTCAATCTTGTCTGGGATTCCTTCAGCTGATATCCATCGGGCGAATATGCCCTGCGTCTCGGGAGGTAGCCCCAAATCCTTGGCAAAAGATTTGTTCATAGCACCAATGGCGCACAAGAGGACGCGTTCCTGTCCACCTGGCACAAGCCCGACTTTTACTGTCCCTGATTCTCGAGAATACATGCGACCAAACTCCTCGATCGCCTCTTTGAGCGTCTTCTGATTCGTCATTTTCTCTTCTCCTTCTTCAACAAGAATACTCGTCAACAACTGATCCGTCAAGCATTACGGCACGACCACGGTCGCGCTGGTACAATTGTTCGTCTCGTCGCCCTCGTCGATGGCCTGAAGACTATCAGCACAAACAGTAATCGTATGCGTGCCCGAGGTCGCCACCCAGCGCGCAGCCACCGGAGTAGTCACATCGCCATAGCGCAGAGCCCCGATGGAATATGCCTGGATCTGGCCGGTCACCGAGTTCGCGCAATTCTGCGAATCCACGCAGACACGCACCTGGGTAGCAACAGACCCCTTGCCCTGCCCCTGATTCTTCACCTGCGTGGTAAAGATGATGCCATCGCCAGCATGGGCGGTTGCCGGAATGGCCGTGTCATTGACGCCAAAATTTGTGATGTAATCGGGCAGTGCATTGGTTGGCGGCAAAACAAGAAAGTTGACTAGTTTGCAATTGTTGATCTCGTTCAATTCACTAATATTTTGGTCACTGTCCACACAGACCTCGGCACGATCCCCTGCGCCATCTACCCCCTGCGATGCTACCCAGACATTCACCCACTGAATAGACTGAATCCCGTGTCCAGGAATGGACGCAACTGGCGCTGGATTGGCAATCGTTTCGTAACTTCCATCGGCATCCTGATCAATGCGAAGCGAGGCGCGGGTGGCTGGTGCTGGATCAGATCCATCATTGTGGATATTTACAGAGAATGTGACGAGCTGGCCCGAGACGGGAACAACCGGTGCAATCGTTGGGATATCGGGATACAGATCAATGTTGCCAGTTGTTACCTGACTCGATGGCGCTGACGAAGATGATGGCGTGCTGGTCGCAGGACAGGTGACATAGTTGCAGCCAAAAGGCCCACAGCCAACTGCAAACCAATTGCCGCTCAAATCAAAGGTAAGAACTTGCTGTTCCGCTGGCGCAGTATTGGAAAGACAATAATTTTTTAGAAGGGTCGCATAATCATCGGATGTGCAGACTGCCCGCAGGCCCGAGAGCGTGTTGATGCCTTTTTTGGTAAGCTTGGCATATCCGACTCCAGCATCGAAATCAAAGTACCGCGGCTCGAGCACAGTATTGTTGCGCAGCAAACAAATCCCGCCCAAGATACTGGTCGAGCCTATGGGAAGGGTGATAGCAACAGGGGTAGGTGTCGTCGCACTCGGCAGAGATGCCTTGGGCGGTGAAACCACTGGCGTAGGTGTTGGCACGCTCGGCGAAGGTGGTATTGATGGTACAACTGGCGCAGGAATGGATGCTGGCGGGGGCAGTGTCACTGGCAGAGGCGTAGATTCGAGCAGAAGATCCTGGATCTTGGCACGAGTAATCACATCCAGTCGCCCCGTAATCTTGATACCGTATTGCTTCTGGAACTTGCGCACACCAGCATTGGTCAACGCACCAAAATACCCAGTGACTGGCCCAGAATAGATGGCTGGCCACTGTCGCAAAAAGGTCTGCAAAATTTTGACATCCTCTCCGCGAAAGCCAATCCGAAGCTCGCGTGTGATGGCAACACTTGGCGCTACCTGATCCCCCACCTGAGCCAGGGCCGGCACGACCAAGAGCCCGCCGAAAAATACGAAGGCCACGCTCGAGACAAAAAGAAATTTTTTCATAGGCAAAAATGAATGGTTTTAGTATAGCATATAAAAGAAAGACAAACAGCACCGCTTGACGATACGGCTTCTCTGCGCTATACTAGCCCTGTTTTTCTCGGAAATAACTGTAGCAATGGCCCGTTCGTCTAACGGTTAGGACATCAGGTTTTCAACCTGAGAACAGGGGTCCGACTCCCCTACGGGCTACCAATACAACACTACTTCCCCTGCAGACGATACTCCTCCAGCGCCTGGTAGGTTTTCTGCGCCAAATCTTCTAGCGATTGTGCTCGCAATTTTGGATCCGTGAATTTTTTTTCATAAATAAAACCATACTCAATGAGCACGTTCGACGTGATCGAGGTATTATTTTCTCCCACAGAAATCAGCTTGGGCTCATCAATGATTCCATCTGTTTCACCAGGGAGATTGCTCACTGGCTCCACCTCTTGGAGACGGCGCAGGAAGATTTTGGCCACATCCTGGGAGCGGAGATAATTATCATACTGCGGCGCTGGATCATAAATCGCAAAGCCAGAATACCGGCCAGGCACATTGTATCGATGGGCCCCCTCGTCATCGAAATGAATGTTGATCACAATGTCTATATTGTTTTCGTTTGCCCATTTATTCATTCCATACAGTCTGATCGCAACATTGGCGGGCGCCGCATTGTGCCCCACAGTCGAGACAGGCTTCTGGATAACCCCAGTGGCAATCTGGTTGGCAAATGTCTTCTTGGATGCCTTCTCCCACGAGATAATATCGGTCCAATGTTTTGTAAA
>CAYNXQ010000082.1:0-3731 GCA_964401185.1 uncultured Gammaproteobacteria bacterium
AATAAGAAACATAGTGTCTCGCAGATGAATGGCAATACTCACGCGATTGCACGGTGTTTTTCGAATGCTATCCGAGATCCGTTTCCAGATTGGTGCGCGCCGCACGGTGTGGAGGATTTGAAAAATATAGGCGAGGGTATACTTCTTGCCGATTTTGTCTTCGAGAATCACAGTAAAGCCGTGTTTGACCAGGAGATTTCCGAGATTTTCATGGTTGTAGAGGTGGATGTGCTCGGGCGGGATAATGAGCGGCCAATATTTTCCCATCAATCGCGCATAGACGCTCCCAGCGTCAGGCAGATTGAGCGCCAGCACTCCTCCTGGTTTGAGGAGCTTGTGAATGCGATCCAGGGTCTGTTCGGGATTGGGCACATGCTCGAATACATCCCACAATGTAATGGCGTCAAAGCTCGCATCGGCAAATGGCTGATCCTCCAATCTGCCGGTTTTGACATCCAGCCCCTTGCTGCGGGCGGTCTCGGCCGCATATTTGGAAATCTCAACACCAGCAACGTGCCAGCTGCGCTCTCGGGCGCAGGCAAGAAATGCGCCAGTGGCTGCGCCAACGTCTAGCAGTTGGCCCTGGCCGCCGATCGACCGTTCAATGCGATCGAGATATGCGGCAAAGGTAGCGCGGTCATGCTCTTTATCTTCATCATAATTGATATAGCCAAATCCGCCGCTCGCCCCACAAAAATATTCTTGTCCATAGACCGTGCCGGTATCGGCCGGCAGCGGGTACATGAAGATCAGGCGGCAGGCAAAACAGCGGTACATGTCGCAGCGATTTTTGGTAAACCAAAAGGCGGTGTTTTGATTTTTGCACACCGGGCACGACGGAGAGATGTGTGCTGTTTGTTGTCGGATCAATTTCCAAGGGAGGAGCAGTCCTTCCTCGATGATGTTCATGGAAATTTTTGATTCGCCCGATCGGCGGCTGCGAAATGTAATGGGATATTCGGTGATGCGGGCTCCGCTTTTCCAAAGCTTGTATTTGAGATCAATTAGAAACGCATAGCCAGAAGGATCAAGAGCAGAGAAATTGAGCTGCTTGAGTACAGAAATGCGGATGACATTGAAACCAGAGGTGCAATCATGAATGGGCAGGTGGGTGACGAGTCGACAGTATCGGTTGCCCAGCATCGAAAGAAGTCGTCGGTGCCACTCCCATCCTTCGAGCTTGCCTCCAGCAACGTATCGAGACCCAATCACCAAATCATAGTCTTCGGCCACGGCAATCATGCGGGGAAGTGCCTCGACATCGTGCGAGAGATCGGCATCCATGGTGATTACATGCGTGACATCCGGATATACCTCCATGACTTTGCGAAAGGTGTCGCTGTAGGCGCGACCAAGACCAGCTTTTTGGCCATGAGAATAGAGGGTCAGATTGGGGAAGGTCTGCATGAGTTCTCGCACGGTATCGGCTGTGCCATCCGGAGAAGCATCATCCACGACCATGACGCGAATTGCGGGAAGAAGACCAAAAATCATCGGAATGATATGTCGAACATTCTCGCGTTCATTGTAGGTGGGCAGAAGGATCATGCTGTTGATCATACCGATTGGGATTGATTGGTTTCTCCGTGAACGTAGCGCATGAGCAATGCGCAGAATTGATTCAGTCCTGGGTCGCATTCGAGCGTGGCAATATCATTTTCGTACCAGAGTCGGGAAAAGTCAAACGGAATGGATTCCTGGAGAACGGCCGCTGCAAAGTGCTCCATCTCCTGTTCATCATACTGGAAATCAAAGAGCTGCTGTCGGACAAGCTCGGGCAATTCGTCGAGCACGCGCACGCGTTTCACGCCGGATAGTGCATTGTAAAATACTTCACCAAAGGTAATGACTGGTTTTCCATAGAGACTGGCTTCCCAGCCCGCTGTCCCAGTAATCGTCGCGACGAGTTTTGTGTGTTTGATCAATTCAAATCCCTTGATACGGTGATCAATCAAGACAATGTTGGGCAGTTTTTGAAGAGAAGTATAAAATGATCGCTTGCGTTTGGAGACCATAGCGGGATGTTCCTTGACATACACTTTGTAATCCAGCGGCACCGAACGGGCGATATATTTCACCACATCAATTTGATCAAAATAAAATGGCGACAATGTCAATATTGCCAGTTCTGGCTCGTAGTGTAAGGGGATATACACAAATTTTTCATTCCAATCCACGGGTCCGTAGAGCTGATTCTGTCCACGGATGGCGCGATACCATTGCTTGCATTTTTGCCCCACAAATCGCAGAGGATTCTGATCGGTATTGCCATAAACAAATACGGTGCGATTGCGGAGATAATTTTTTGTGAGAATCACGAGGTAGCGAATGAAATCAAAGAAATGGTGGGGAGAAAAAATCTTTTTTGCCTTGGGCAGAGCACCAAGCGCGATATCCATGTACTGTAGATCAAGCGAGCCGTTGCTGCGGAATTTCGCGATCATTTTTTGCGCGTCATCATGATATGGAGTCTTGGCATCGGCTGCGGCAAAATGTTTGGCAGTGTTTTCTACTGCGGTCAAGGTGCGGTAATCTTCGGAAATACAGATGCGATTTTGCAGCCGAGGAAAATCAATGTTGTAGGTTTTTATGCCCAATTTTTTTGCCACATGGTACAAGATAAGGTGCCCCAGCGTGCCGATCGCAAAAAAAAGAATGAAGTCCGGCTTGGCTTCCGTGAGCATTTTTTCTATCGCTTTGGCGCGGACTTGAAAAATTTTTGTCAAGTCGTCGTGACCATACAGCGGATCGATGAGCGTCGTGGTTTCTTCTTTTGGACCGATGGACATCATCAGTTTGCGGTCGGCGTAGAGATATTGCCACGGATATGGCGGACCATACGTTTTTTCAAACTGAGCAATGTAGTCGTGATCAATTACTTCATTCGGGTATTTCGCATGCAATTCATGATCAACCAATACCGGGTCGTAGCGGATGTCGGTTTGCGCGCGAATAAAATCAGCTGCGCCTGGTGATATGACATAGGTGCACCACTCCGTGACGCCATACTTTTTTTTGAGAGTCAAGGCGAGCGCATGTCCAAGCTTGCTGTACTGGTTCTGGATCACGATACAGGCTTTCATACAATCGGCGGCAGATGGAGATAGCGCAGAATAATGGTAATCGTGTTGTATGGCCCAAGATGCAGTCGTCGGCCGCAGATCACAATGATTCCAAAATAGAAAAGTCCGGCGCCGATGCCAATCGCAGTGAGCAGAAGCAGGGGCTGGGCAAGGATGACTGTTTTCCAAGGCAAAAATACCAGTGCCGTGAGCGCAGAGGCAATGCCTGGAATGAGAAATGCGCGCACAATGTCGATCCATGAGAATCTGGTAAGGCGATGAAGGATCTGGACAGTTGCGATGAATGGCGGCAGGATGCCAATACCAAGCGCCAGAGCAGCGCCGACCGTGCCGTAGAGCGGCGTGAGGATGAGGAGCAAGATCGTGGTGAGAATAATTTTGGTGGTATCAATTTTTATTTTTTTGTCCGGATACCCCAAGCCATTGCAGACTTCGTAGGCCAGATCAATAAGAATGTTCACTCCAAAATAGATAAGAAGAATGCGCAGCGGATTGACCATCGGCAGCCAGGGCGCGCCGAGAAATCGGAGGATCAAGGTGCCACCACCCACAAACATGGCGATACTCACTGGCAAGAGAAAGAACATAATGACGTCGAGGCTTTTCTTCAAGCCATCGTGCGCCTTGGTTGGTTCGCCTTTGATCTTG